>CACXGS010000368.1 GCA_902767195.1 uncultured Lachnospiraceae bacterium
CCTTCCCTCTCTGACAGTATTAAACAATGGGTTCAAGCTGCTGAGATTATTCAGGGTTGTTCGAACTGTCAGGGTGATGAGAGCATTGAGGATATTCAGGGTTTTTAAGGCGATGCGGTACTCCAGAAGCTTTGAGATCATTCACGATGTGATGAAGAGATCCAAAAGCGCACTGATAGCGGTAATGACTCTGGCAATTGGGTATGTACTGATATCAGCACTTGTAATCTTTAATGTAGAACCGGATTCCTTCAATACCTTTTTCGATGCGGTCTACTGGGCAACAGTCTCATTGACGACAATGGCCTATGGTGATATCCACCCCGTTTCAGTTGCAGGAAGAGTAGTTACTATGGTTTCTTCGATATTTGGAATAGCAATCGTTGCTCTCCCTGCGGGTATTATCACGACAGGTTACATGAGAACAATAGAAGAGGGTAAGTCATCGGAATTGGATGAAAAGACTTTGGAATGAGCATTCTTTTATACTGTAGAAAAAAATCCCCCTGCGTCATGTGTTGCTTGTGACGCTGCGTCATAAGCTATCATCACACATGAAGGAGGTGAAAGGCTGTGTCAAAATATACGACAGGAGAGCTTGCGAAGCTTTGTGATGTGACCGTCCGCACGGTCCAGTACTACGATTCCCGCGGCATACTGGTGCCATCGGAGCTTTCTGAAGGCGGAAGGCGGCTGTACTCCGAAGATGATGTGAAGCGAATGAAGATCATTTGCTTCCTGCGGGAGCTTGGTCTTTCCATTGATTCGATCAGACAGCTTCTTATCGAAGAGGATCCCGGAAGCGTCATTTCTTTGCTGCTTGATCAGCAGGAGGAGGCACTGAAGGAAGAAATCCGCGAGAGGAAAAAACAACTTGGCAAACTTTCGGAACTGAAAACCGGACTTAAGAGCATGAACGAGGTCTCCGTCGATTCCATCGGCGACATAGCGCATACAATGACAAGCAGAAAAGAACTGAAAAGAACCCATCGGGTGATGCTTCTCACCGCAATACCGCTCGGCGTCCTACAGTGGTCTTCCATTATTCTGTGGATCACCAAAGGAATCTGGTGGCTGTTTCTTTTATGGGTGATCGTTGCGATTCCTTATGGCGTGATCTTAAGCCGCTGGTATTTCAGAAAAGTCGCTTATCTCTGCCCGCAGTGCCATACGGTCTTTAAACCGTCGTTCAAGGAGGCGTTCTGGGCAAGGCATACACCCGCAACGCGTAAACTCACCTGTACATCCTGCGGTCATCATGGCTTCTGTGTGGAAGTCGCAGACGGATAATCCGGATTGCGAAGAAATCGACTGCTTCCGGTTTCACAAGATGAAAAACGCTCCCGGTCACCGGTGAAATACCGATGATCGGGAGCGCTGCATTTTTTATTATCTATGTCCGGATTGTGTCATTAAAGATGCCGGCCAGAGAGGAACTTCCCTTAATCATCATATTCAAAGAAATCAAAACCCTTATCGAGGATTCGGCCGTCTTTTACACAGATGTCATATTCATATTCTGAGAAATCGGCTGTATGGAATTCGAGTTCAAACTGCTCCGTTCCGTCATCAATATCTCTGTGGCATTTCGTGAATGTGACGGAAGCCATGTCAAGGCCTGCATCCTTTACTGCGATGGCTTTTGCCTGGAGTTCGGTGATCCCGCCGGCAGCTTCCGCTTCTGAAGCCGCTGCAGCTGTTCCTGCGTCCTTCATCAGGGAGGCATACTCCAGATCATCATCTGCTTCCCACAGATCCATTTCCTGGTCGATAACCGCGCCGGTATTGGCATCAATGTCAAACTCGTATTTTACTTCATGGGGTACAAAGAAATCGATCTCAAAGATCTCGCAGCCGTCATCCAGCTCCTGCGCCGCCTTTTTGAAAATAACCTGGTCTTCCGCTACGCCGACTGCCTCCAGAGCAGTTTTCTTTGCAGTGTCCAGGTCAACATTGGCTGCCAGAACGCCAGCTGCCGTACCAAATACCATCATTCCCGTCATAGCACCCATCATGATAGCTTTCATTGTTTTTTTCATTTTTTTCACCTTGTATCCTTTCCTTTTTTTGCCCCGGCACGGTTCTTCTTTTTTGTCACCGCGGCGCATTTTTTATATTTTTTTGATTTTGTTGGTTTGTGTTTTTGCTTTATATGATTGATATACGGGAGAGGACAGGATAATCCACGGACTATTTTTTTCGGTGGCAGCAGGATGATTATTGGATGATTATTCCGGCTAAATAAGCTTACAACACAATCATAGATGGGGATTGACCATTTTCATATCCATTATTAGAATTTAAGCAGTTCCATCTCCGGCAGCATTAAACACCGGGTTCAGGCTGCGGAAATTATTTACGAGGAGGCATAATAAATGATCTACAGGGATTATCACGGAATGAAGTTATCTGCACTTGGGTTTGGCGCTATGCGTCTGCCTGTCATTGACGGGGATGACGGAAGGATCGACGAACCTGCCGCTCTTCCCCCGCTTGCTGTCCCTTTACAATGAGCATGCTTACACCGGCGGCGGGTTCATCGCACCGATGGCTCTTGCAGCGCTTCCTGAAGAGAAACGTCCGCAGGCTTGTCTGCAGTGCCAAAGCTGTGAGCAGGTCTGTCCGCAGAAGATCAAAATCTCTGAAGTGCTGGCCGATTTCTCAGCGAAGCTGGGTTGACAAGACACGGCATTTGTTATAAATAAATTCGCGGAGAATATTTCCGTCCTGGCCTTTGACTACCTTGGCGCGCCGGTGATCCCTCTCGGAGCACGCAGCTGGATTACCCCGATCTATGAGCTGGAGCAGGAATTATTACCGCAGCCGGAGTGGTTCCTGGATGCCTATCACCAGATGATAGCTCCGATAGACGGATATACTCCGACATATATCTTCCGGGAAGATGAATATGCCCGCAGGGGTAAGTATGGGGTATAATAGATTAAAAACAGATTCTTGTGTGAGGAGGAGAACATGGAAACATATGTTGATATTGCGGATCTTGAGGCGATAAAGAAAGTGGCGGATTTTTATCCTATTGACGGGTTTACGACAAACCCCAATATTCTGAGCACGGCAGAAAAGCCTTTGGAGCCGCTGATGGCAAAATACAGGGCATTCGTCCGGGAAAACAGGCTGAAGATCTTCTTCCAGGTGACAGGCGATACCACTGAAGAGATGGTTGAGGAAGCCAAGAAGCTGTATGACTATTTCGGACATAATCTTGTCGTTAAGCTGCCGGCGATTAAAGCCGGATACAGGGCGATAAAACCGTGCAAAGAAGCAGGTCTTAA
>CACXGS010000369.1 GCA_902767195.1 uncultured Lachnospiraceae bacterium
CAGGGCAGCAGGATGGATTTAGAAATTCGACTCGAGCAGTCTTATCACAATTTTCAACTGAATATCGATATGAAGACTTCCGCATCCCGGGTGGGGATCCTGGGGGCCTCAGGCGCGGGTAAGAGTATGACCCTGAAGATGCTGGCAGGGATCATCTCGCCCCAAAAGGGCCGGATTCTTTATGGAGACCGCCTGCTCCTGGATACCGATCGAAAGATTAACATTAAGCCCCAGAAGAGGAAGATCGGCTATATGTTTCAGAATTATGCCCTCTTTCCTTCCATGACCGTGGAAGAGAATATCGGTGCGGGAATCCCCAAAAAGCACACCGGCCGAAAAGAAATAATCCGGCAGATGGTAGAACGTTTTCGCCTGACCGGCCTGGAGGGACAGCTGCCCTCCAGCCTCTCGGGGGGCCAGCAGCAGAGGGTAGCCATGGCAAGAATCCTGGCCTGTGAACCGGACATGATCCTTTTGGACGAGCCTTTCTCTGCCTTAGATGTTCATCTGAGAGACCGGATGCAGAGAGAACTGGAGAGCCAGTTAAAGGATTATCCGGGGACTGTCTTCCTGGTTTCCCATGACCGGGATGAGATCTACAGGTTTAGTCAGGAGATTCTGATTCTGGACCGGGGAAGGATAATCAGCCAGGGAAGCAGGAAAGATGTTTTTCAGCGGCCGGCTACGAAGATTGCTGCGGCCATGACCGGCTGCAAGAACTTTTCAGCGGTTACCAGGCTGGATGACCACCGGTTCAGAGCGGACGGCTGGGGGCTGGAGATCCGGACAGAACAGAAGCTGCCGGAGGATATACATTATATCGGATACCGGGCTCATCAGTTTATCCCTGTCTGGGGAGAGAGAGAGGAGAATTGTATCCCCTTCCTGCTGGATCGGAAGGATGAACTGCCCTTTGAAGAGAATTACTATATCCGGCCTGACCGGGAGGACTATGATCCGGAGGATGTGATCTCCTGGTTCGTACAGAGAGATCTCTGGCCGATCATCCGGGAGAAGGGGCTGCCGGATTATCTAAAAATACGTGAGGAAGACCTTCTGTATTTCCCTCACGAATGACTTGTGGTATTATAAAATGGAATATAAATGATGGATTATTAAAGGGACACTTGTGATCGAACAGGGAAAGAGACAGGTGGAGGAAGAGCTTTTGTAAAACATAAGGGGGGCTGGCTATGTCGCAGATTATCCGAAAGACTACCGTTATGCTGGACCATCTGAATAAGTGCAGTGCTCTGTCCGGAGTGAAAGATCAGACCATCCGTAAGATTTACAGGGAAGGTATCCTCCGGCTTTTCAGCAGAGGGGAAACGGTGGTGCATGCCAGAGAAGTTTTTCCCTTTATCTGTTTTCTCCTGACCGGGAAGGTCATCCAGTATAATCTGACCCATCTGGGAAAAAGGAAGATTCTTCTTGTTTTTGGGGCAGGTACCCTTTTGAATAACCATATCTTTGATAACCAGCCATCTACCACATACTGTGATACTTTAGACAATTGTGTGATTCTGATGATAAGCAAGGATAAGATGCACGAATTGATGGAGGAGGATTTTTCCCTGGTTCAGGGGCTTATGAGGAGTCAGGAGAGAAAGATGCACCGCCTCCAGCATCAGGTGATCAACAGTGTGGGGAATATCCACCTGGAACGAAAGCTGGCTGCCAAGCTGTGGAAGCTGGCCCGGGATTTCGGCATAAAGACGGAGGAAGGCGTGGTTGTCGATATGAGAATTAGTGTGACTTTTCTGGCGGATATGCTGGGAACTCCCCGGGAGACTGCGTCCAGACTTGTCAGGGACCTGACACAGTACGGACTGATCCGGCACGATAATAAACGAGTTCTGGTCTGTGATATGGACAGTCTGGCCCATTTTTTTAAAACCGGGATTTATAAGGGATGAATTGTCATAAAATAATAGACGATTTGCTTGATTCCGTGACGAAAGTCACGGAATCTTTTGTTTGTATCTGATAAAATTATTATTCTAAGGATTTGAACAATTATTAATACAACGAAGAATATAAATATGTTTAGAAAGGAGCAGCTATGAAAAAGATACAGTCAACCTGTAATTTCTGTGCGATTGATTGTAATCTGGATTTCTACGTGGAAGACGGGCGGATTGTGAAGACAGTGCCGACGAAGGGATATCCGGTGAATGACGGATTCTCCTGTATTAAGGGACTGTCTCTCAGTAAGCAGCAGACTACAGTGAAGCCTGACAGTCTGCCGAAGATCCGCCAGGCGGACGGAACCATGAAAGAGGTCTCCTGGCAAGAAGGCTTTAAATATGTTGCAGACAAGATCAAAGACCTGCAGGCCCGGTACGGCCGGGAGAGTGTGGCGGGAATCAGTACCGGTCAGCTGACACTGGAGGAGTTTGCCATTTTCGGTCATGTGATGAGAAATTATCTTCAGACCAATGTGGACGGCAATACCAGATTGTGTATGGCGACGGCAGCCGTGGCCCACAAGCAGACCCTGGGATTCGATGC
>CACXGS010000370.1 GCA_902767195.1 uncultured Lachnospiraceae bacterium
CACCGCCTTTTATGATGACATGTCCTTCGGCCAGATGACCTTCGGACCTGCCGAGGAGGACAGTGCCTGGCAGACAGAAGATAACACTAACACGAAAGACCAGGTGAATGATGGAGTCATTCATGTAAAAGTGAACCGCGATCACGGCAACTGGATCAATATTGACGATGAATCAGATATTCGTATCTGGGAGATGATGGAAGTCTTCTATCAGGCGACTTTGGCGGCTTCCGATCATATCGATTATGCTCAATATGACAGCAACGGTGACGGCACCATCGATCAGTCTGAGCTGGCCATTTCTTATGTGGTGGCCGGTTATGAGGCGGCGATCGCGGCAAGTAAAAGGAAACAGTCATCAGATTTCTATATGTGGTCCCATGCGGATTCCAATTTCAAATATCGGGTGGACCCTGCAATTGACAAGATTCAGGTAGGGTTCCCCAAGATTGACGACGTGGTCATTAAGAATTATATCGCCATTGCTGAGAACATTGAAAGCGATGACGGTATCGCCCAGGAACCCATCTGTGTCCTCTGCCATGAGCTGGGACATTATCTGGGTCTGCCGGATCTTTACAACACAGCAGGTACAGCGCCAGGAGATCCATGGGCTGCTTATGTGAAATATTACAATAAGCTGTCCCTCATGGCAGATGGCAGCTGGGGAGAGGACAGCCAGGGAAATTACTGCCCGAATTCTCTGGATTGCTGGAGTCGTGTTCAGCTGGGATGGACAGACCCGGTGAAGGTGGACAGCAGGGCCAGTGATGCCTGCGGGACTTATCAGGCCGGCGGGCAGGATTACGCTTCCCAGGAGGATCCCGCTGCCGGATACCAGGTAGTCCGGGTGGATACCTATATCAACGGAGACTATTATCTGATAGAGAACCGTTGTTTTGAAAAATGGGATGAGACCCTGGGAAAAGACTGCGGATACAATGAGAAGAACGGACTTATTCTCTGGCATATAGATGACAGGATCAATAACTATTATGAAGCGGACAATGAGGTAAATGTGCCGGAACACCGTCCCGGTGTGATTCCTCTCTATGGTCTGGAGCGGAATGGAAAACGTGTACTGCGTGACGGAGATACCATCTTAGTGAAAAGAGGTGTCTATTCCAATACCTATGTCTATTCTGATGTGATCTACAATAGTGATTACTGGAATGAGGCCTGCGCTGCCGACCTGGGTTCCCAGCTCTATCTTCCCATGTACGGCACGGAGGATCCGGACGATCCGGAGAGTGTCCTGCTGTCCTCGATCGGATTGCGGTTCCTGTCTCCGGCAGCCGAAAAGATGAATATCCGTGTCCACACCGATTTTCATTATGCCGCCGGGAAGAATCCCACCATGACTGCAGACGGCAGCCGGAGTCATTGGTTCTGTAATGACTGCAGGAAATATTACAAAGATGAATCTGGCGATGTGGCTGTTTCTAAGAAAGACATCACCCTTTCCATGAACAAAACAGCATGGACAGATAAAGAAAAGAAGATAAAAGCCATCAGGAAGGATAAGGACCTGGCCGGGTCCGTCTTTGGCAAACTTCGCCTGAAGAGCAAGACACAGGATAAAAAGAAGATTAGTCTGTCCTGGTCCAAAGTCAGCGGAGCATCCGGCTATGTTGTGTATGGAAACCGCTGCGGGTCATCCTATGCCTTTAAGAGACTGGCTCTGATTCAGAAGGGGTCTGCCACTTCTTGGAATCACACCGGCCTGAAGAAGGGGACCTACTACAAGTATGTGGTCCTGGCCTACAAGATCAGCAACAACAAGGTCACTGTCCTGACGGTATCTCCCACCATCCATGTAGCCACCAAAGGCGGAAAAGTGGGGAACCACAAGAAAATTAAAGTCACATCGAAAACCATAAAAGTAAAGAAGGGAAAGAAAGCCAGAATAAAAGCGAAGGCAATTCCTGTCTCGAAGTCTGTCAAGGTGAAGGCTTGTAAAGGTCTCCGCTACGAACTGAATAAGAGCGGGATTGCCACCGTGACGAAGAAAGGCGTAGTAAAAGGAAAGACAAAAGGGACCTGCTGCATCTATGTCTATGCCCAGAACGGGGTGTGTGCCAAAATCAAAGTTGTGGTTAAATAATTGAACAGGAACGCTAAAGAATGTGAGACATATCAGCACAATCAAGAGGGAGATTACGCTGAGGTGTCTCACATTTTTAATTATTTTAGGTACCGGGTACCTTCGGGACGAAGAGAATCCGGTACCTGTGGCAGTCATTTAGACAGCAAAGGGGGCACAAAATATGAAAAAAACACGTACTGTTACCAGGATTGAGCCTGTGCCGGTCAGAAAGAAGAAGATTCTGATCGCACCTTACTGCAGGGTGTCCACCGCCCATGAGAGTCAGAGAAAATCCCTGGAGAATCAGAGGGAACACTATCTGTGCCTGGTGGAGGAGCATCCGGACTGGGA
>CACXGS010000371.1 GCA_902767195.1 uncultured Lachnospiraceae bacterium
AAGAGAGAGATCGTCGTAACTAACGATGAGACCGGTGAAGCCAAAACTTATCTGATTCCCTACGGATCCAGATTCAGCCATAAGATCAACAACAACGAGTACCTGGAAGCCGGCGACCAGCTGACGGAAGGTTCTGTGAATCCCCATGATATCCTGAGAATCAAAGGCGTGGAAGCCGTTCAGGATTACATGATGCGTGAGGTACAGAGAGTGTACCGTCTGCAGGGTGTTGATATCAATGACAAGCATATTGAGATCATCGTCCGCCAGATGCTCAAGAAAGTGAAAGTCGAAGAAGCCGGAGATACGGAATATCTGCCGGGTACCCTTGTAGATATTCTCGACTTTGAGGAGATTAACGAGAAAATGCGTGAGGAAGGCAAGGAGCCGGCTACTGCCGAGCAGACTCTGCTTGGTATTACCAAGGCTTCCCTGGCCACCAACTCCTTCCTTGCAGCGGCATCCTTCCAGGAGACCACCAAGGTCCTTACCGAGGCGGCCATCAAAGGAAAGATCGACCCGCTGATCGGTCTGAAGGAGAACGTGCTTCTCGGTAAACTGATCCCTGCCGGAACCGGACTGAAGCGCTACCGGAACCTGAATCTGGAGACACCGGAAGAGCCCGTCAGCGAGGAGAACGACAGCGCTTATGACTACGACGCTGTCAGTGAGACCGTGGAGGAAGATCTCCGGACCATGACAGATCCGGTCCTTGATCCTATGGGTCTGTGAAATAATTCTTGACAAAGAACTTCAAAAAAGATATAATCCTATAATGCGTGCGGCTATAACTATGTCTGCACGCATATGGATTTTTATGGCCGCTCGTTCGGCCGTGATAAGAAACATGATGCAACCACACTAGAGAGACAATGCATGGAGGTGAATTTCTAAATGCCAACTTTTAATCAGTTAGTCCGTAAAGGAAGACAGTCAGCTACTAAGAAATCCACAGCACCGGCCCTTCAGAAAGGATTTAACTCCCTGAAGAAGAGAGCAACAGACACCAGCTCACCCCAGAAGCGTGGCGTTTGTACTGCTGTTAAGACTGCTACACCGAAGAAGCCGAATTCCGCTCTTCGTAAGATTGCCAGAGTACGTCTTTCCAACGGAATCGAAGTAACAAGCTATATCCCGGGTGAAGGCCATAACCTTCAGGAGCACAGTGTTGTTCTCATCCGCGGCGGCAGAGTAAAAGACCTGCCCGGTACCAGATATCACATCGTAAGAGGAACTCTTGATACAGCCGGCGTCGCTAACAGAAGACAGGCTCGTTCCAAGTACGGTGCTAAGAGACCGAAGAAATAATAAGAAGTCGAATTCATAAGATCACAATGCCGGAGAAGCATTTCCTCTGTTTGGTTGCAGCAGTATATAAATGTTGTCCGTGCATGAACAACGGAGACTTCAGTCTCCATGAGTACCGATGATCTAATTGAATAATATCATTAAGGAGGGAAGAACCGTGCCACGTAAAGGACATATCGCAAAAAGGGACGTATTACCGGATCCCATTTATCAGAACAAGATCGTTACAAAGCTTATTAACAACATTATGTTAGACGGTAAGAAGGGTGTTGCCCAGAAGATCGTTTACGGAGCATTTGACCGTGTTGCCAAAGCAACAGGCAAGGATGCACTGGAAGTCTTTACAGAAGCTATGAACAATATTCAGCCGGCTCTGGAAGTTAAATCCAGACGTATCGGTGGTGCTACCTACCAGGTGCCGATCGATGTAAGACCGGACAGACGTCAGGCTCTGGCACTTCGCTGGATGACTGAGTTCTCACGTAAGAGAGGCGAGAGAACGATGGAAGAGCGTCTTGCCAAAGAGATTCTTGATGCGGCCAACAATACAGGAGCATCTGTAAAGAGAAAAGAAGATATGCACAGAATGGCAGAAGCCAACAAAGCATTCGCACATTACAGATTCTAATGATGTGTTTTGTCGGATGGCAGCCTGAGGCTGTCATCCGGCTGAATTTTTGTCGCTCTGCATATGAGAATTAGGAGGAATTAACCTTGACAGGAAGAGAATACCCACTTGAGCGAACCAGAAATATCGGAATCATGGCTCATATTGATGCGGGTAAGACAACATTAACAGAGCGTATCCTGTATTATACCGGGGTGAATTATAAGATCGGTGAGACTCATGAAGGGTCCGCTACCATGGACTGGATGGAGCAGGAACAGGAGAGAGGTATTACCATCACTTCTGCAGCGACAACCTGTCACTGGACGCTTCAGGAAAACAATAAGCCGAAAGAAGGAGCTCTCGAGCACAGGATTAATATTATTGATACTCCAGGGCACGTTGACTTTACAGTGGAAGTGGAACGTTCTCTTCGAGTGCTTGACAGCGCAGTCGGCGTTTTCTGTGCAAAAGGCGGTGTAGAACCCCAGTCCGAGAATGTCTGGCGTCAGGCTGACACATACAATGTTCCCCGGATGGCTTTTATCAATAAGATGGATATCATGGGCGCCGATTTCTTTGGCGCTGTGGAACAGATTCGTACCAGACTTGGCAAGAATGCCATTATGATCCAGCTTCCCATCGGCAAGGAAGAAGATTTTAAGGGAATCATTGACCTGATGGAGATGAAGGCCTATATCTACAATGACGAGAAGGGCGAGAGCATCGATGTTGTGGATATCCCTGAGGATATGAAAGATGATGCAGAACTGTATCATGCCGAGATGGTGGAGAAGATCAGCGAGAGCGATGATGATCTTCTCATGATGTACCTGGAAGGAGAAGAGCCCGATGTGGCAGATCTGAAGGCAGCTCTTCGTAAGGGGACCTGCAATTGCACCATGGTACCTGTGTGCTGTGGAACAGCTTACAGGAACAAGGGAGTGCAGAAGCTTCTGGACGCAGTCATCGAGTACCTTCCGGCCCCCACGGATGTGGAAGACATTAAGGGCGTCGACCTGGATGGCAATGATATTAACGTGGAGTCATCCGATGAGGCTCCCTTTGCAGCTCTTGCATTCAAGATCATGACGGATCCCTTTGTCGGAAAGCTTGCATTCTTCCGGGTTTACTCCGGAACCATGGAAGCCGGTTCCTATATCTATAATGCTACCAAAGGCAAGAAAGAAAGAGTCGGCCGTATCCTGCAGATGCACGCCAA
>CACXGS010000372.1 GCA_902767195.1 uncultured Lachnospiraceae bacterium
CATCTCATGGGTTGAAGAAGCTTCTTCCAGATAGGCCATATTCGAAATAGCTGTCATCATATTGTACAAAAATACCGGATCATATTTTTGCATTAACTCATCCAATTTGGATTGAAGAGATAGATTGTCCATCGTTAATTGCCGGTTATCCTTGAGAAGTTCATCCTTTTCTACTTGAAAATTCCGGATAGTTGCCATGGATTTTTCGCCGAGCAAGGTAACAATATGGTATATAAGTTCCGATATATCGCAGAAGGTTTTGAAATCATAGAAAGGTATCTGATCATATGCCTTCATACAGCGGGGGGTTTCCATCAGACTCTTTGTGTCTGACAGCACTTGCATATGAGGAACGTTATCTGGAATATTATTACACCTAACCTGTCCTGCCAGAAATCCGCCAAGATATCTGTGGTCGATAATAATAGGGATGACAACCTCTAACAGGCCACAGTGACAACAATAGATAAAGTGCTTCTGCAAGGCAGTAGCCTGGGCAAGCCCTGATGCGTCAGATAGTTGACATGAATTGGATGTCCGCATTATTTTGCAGAACTCGGTAAAATGAACCATATCAGAAATTGGTTTACCGGTGTAATCTGATATTACGACCCCTAACCCGGTCACTTTAGATATGGCCTCAAGCAAATCGTCCAGCGTTTTTTCTCCGAATAATTCCGTCAATCCGATTTCATGTTCAATTTGAGGCGTACGCTTATTATCATTCTCCATCTCTTTGCCTCCCTTTATACTATTTTAAGAGAATTGTTTTGCCTGCTCCATGATATATCAGACATGACTTTGATATTTCAGACCTCATCGTAATAAGCGGCTTCATTCTTTCATATTTAATAATAGTCATGATGTAAAAAGGCAAAGGCATCGATCCGATAATCTTTCACAAACCATCTGACGCTCGTTACATCGATACCATTGTTCACGACCAAGATATTTCTCCATCTCGCCTTCTTATTTAATTATACGAAACTAATATATATTTTATCGCAATTTAATTGCATCATTTAAGTATTATTTGTTAATAATAATTTTTTACATACCAAATACAAGTTTTTTATCGTAATATATATTTAATATCCATATATAAACATCCCACCTGAGAACGATCTCAGATGGGATGTCTTAAATTATTTGCGATTACTCCACTCAACCAAAGCCTTCTCAAGAAATTCCTCAGCCGCTTTCCCGTCTAATGCGGTGATAATATGCACATCGTTATCTTTAAGAATCTTATAGGTCTCCATGATATGATCAATTTCTGAAGAAATTGATCCGAGCTTATATACCACCAGCACATCAATCTCCCGATTCCTTACCGCCTCTAACATTCTGCGATATCCCGGCCGGTCAACTGATGCATTAGGATACGGGCCGATGTCTGTAAAATTCACGATCTCAATATCATTTCCATAAATCTCGATCGCTTTTTTTACACTCTTTGCCGCGTCTGATTTCATTCCTTCCAGGTAATACTTATAGCATCCTGGACAGGCTCCTCTTAAATATTGGTGATTATAAATACCTATTTTCATCTTCTTACAGCTGATGCTCCGTTCTGTGGATAATATCGTCCTGAACTTCCTTGGCAAGGGCTGTGAACATAGCGCTGTATCCGGCAACACGTACTACCAGATCCTTATAATTCTCCGGATGAGCCTGTGCGTCAAGCAGGGTATCCTTATCGATTACGTTGAACTGTACGTGCATTCCTTTCTTGTCAAAGTAGGAACGTACCAGACCTGCAAAGTTGATCAGACCCTGATCTCCCTCTACGGAAGATGGAAGGAACTTCTGGTTGTAAAGGGTACCGTTGGATGCAACCTCATGGTCAAGTTTTGCTACGGAATTGGCTGCAGCGGTTGGGCCCTTGGTGTCTTTACCGGCACGCGGTGAACATCCGTCGCCAAGAGGTGTAGTTGCAAGACGGCCATCCGGCAACGCTCCTACGTCTTTACCGAACAATACGTTAGCGGATACCGGATAAATACCTGCCTGGAACTGTCCTCCACGAGGATTGTAGTATTTCTCTACCTCATAGCAGTAGATCTGGGCACACTTTCTGGTAACCTCATCAACAGCATCAATATCATTGCCATACCACTCCGTATCTCTCTCAATGATATCACGAATCTGAGCATACCTGTCAGCGCTGATTGCGGGTGAGTAAGTCCTGGTATTAGATGTCTTGTTACCTAAGATTTCACCGAGTACTTTCTGGATTACTGCTTCAAGCTGATCACCAGATACATTGCCGCTGGTACGATTAAGCTCAACAGCAGGAACGATCGCAGAGCAAACCGGCTCACCAAAGTTATGATCCAGAGCGTCCTTAAGTTCGGCAAACGTGAAGTCCTTCTGATCAAAGACATGCTTCTTGATGGAGTACATGGAATCACCAACATCTCCAACGCCGAAGTACTGCGGTCCGGTGTAGTTATATCTGGCACCGCCTTCGTTAACATCCAAGCCTCTCTCTGTACAATCATGTACAAAGCAGGACAGGAATGGAAGCTGTGCTCTCTCTCTGTGAGCAAGATCTACACAGTTGTCAGCCTGTACAACATGATAAATAAAGTAATCCATCTGTTTCTTGAAAGCGTCGTACATCTGATCCATACTTGTAAATGTAGTGACATCGCCGCTCTTCGGACCAACCTGAACACCCTTATTCATACCATTATTGATGGTAAGTTCAAGGATCTTGGCTGCATTAAAGAAAGCGGAATCATGCCAGCCATATTCTAAGCCCTGCGGTTCAGGCTCTACACAGCCGATCAAACCGTAGTCTCTTGCATCATGCAGGCTGATTCCTCTATTGGTAAGAGCAGGAATAATACACTCATCATTGTACATAGCCGGAAGACCGAGTCCAAGACGACAGAGCTCACAGCAACGGAAAAGGAACTCGTCCGGTGTTCCATTCCAAATACGAACGGAGAAGGAAGGTGCGTTCATTCTGATTCTGGCAACTGTATCGATCATCATGTAAGAAAGCTTGTTCGTTGCATCAACGCCGTCCTTTGTTTGCCCTCCGGCATTGATATTCTGGAACACCTGATATCCTGCAAATCCCTGGGAGGAGATATCATCTCTAACCTTATTCAGGTCATTCAGCTTCAGGAATACGCAGTCAAGAAGCTCCTGAGCTTCATCTCTGCTGATGCTATCCTTCTCAAGATAAGGATACATATACTGGTCAAAACGTCCGGGTGATACGGAATGTCCGCTGGACTCACACTGAAGGATGAACTGTGTGAAGATGAAGGACTGACAAGCTTCCCAGAAGTTCGTTGCTCCCTGGGCCGGTACCTTTTCGCAGTTCTTTGCAATCTGGAGAAGCTCTGCTTTCCTGGTTGCATCTGCGCAGGATGATGCCATTTCTCTTGCCTTATCAGCATACTTTTTGGCCCACTGAATACCAGCATTCAGCACGATCAGCTGTGCTTTCCAGAAATGGGACTTTTTGATGTAGTCAGGATCGTTCTTGTCAGCTGTCTCAAGAGCATACGCAACTTTCTTCATGAGTTCATTATATCCAAGGCGAATGGCGCTATCATAATCAATGATGACGTGGCCAACACCACCGAAGAGATAATTGCCTACAGTAAATACTCCCTGAGCCATTGCATCTTTTGTTTCCTTGCTCATGTAAGCAAGGGCAAGATCACTGACGGTCTTGTCCTTCCAGTAAGGCAGGATCTCACGGAAAGTCTTCTTGTCTTCTTCAGAGATGGTAAACTGGTCTGCCAGACGGGTTGCAATCGTGTCAAACTCAGCCATAACCCACTCATAAGAAAACTCAGGATAAAGCTGACAGGACCTGGGATTCTTGGTCAGGGAACCGACTACCAGCTCTCCCTCACGGATTACAACCGGAAGATTCAGAAGAACCTTCTCAAGCGCTTTTGCCCGGCGAATCACGTGCGGTTCATTCTCTGTTTCCTTGTAAGACTGAGTCAGGTAATACGCTCGGTCAACCTCGATTGCAGGAACTGCCTGAACTAACTCTGTTCTGATCTTTTCACAGCGGTCAGAACACCTTGTAAAGCCTTTTGCTATCATGGTGCCTCCTTTTCTTAATTTACAATACTGTGGGTTGAGGAAATTGTAATGGAGTGCTACAAAGCTATGTTTATTGTAAATAATGACCTGTTTTTCGTTCCATGATATTAAAGACCAATCCATTGATATTCAAAACTATTTCAGAATGATATTTCGTAGGAATAATAACAGTAGAAGAATGGGCTTTTACGATAATATCGTATTCATTATTTTCAGCTTAAGAGATTACAATTTAACAGAACAAGTCTCCCTGTTAATGTTACAATTCAACTAGGGGTCTCGTCTGCCTACTCGGTCGTTGCTCCTTTTGCGCAGGGTCATAGGAGCTGACTTATAGCAGAACGATCCGTGATAGCTTTCGATCTTTACATCTAGAAGGAAATGAGAATAAAGAGTCTATGTTATACAATGAGATTGCAGAAAAATTCATTACAAAACTAACGGCTTATACAAAATACAATATTAATATCATGGATGGCAGGGGTGTCATTATCGCCAGCCGTAACCCTGAGAGAGTCGGTACCTTTCATGAGGCGGCCTTTGATATTATCAAAAACAATCGGGAGATAGTCCATGTATCTCAGGATGACAGGATGCTGGGGACGAAACCGGGTGTAAATCTTCCTCTTCATCACCACAACCGGGTGATTGGTGTGATTGGTGTTACCGGTGATCCGGAGGAAGTCCATCCCATTGCGCTGATTGTCAAGATGTCCATGGAGACTATGTTAGATTATGAATATCAGAGAGAGCAAAGCAAAAAAAGGCAAAGCCAGAAAGAACATTTTGTATACAGACTGATTAGCGGAAATATCCTGGATAGCGCAGAGCTCATTAAACAGGCAAAGGAATTGGGATATTCTGAAAAACCTATGAGAATACCAATCCTGATTAGGTTTGAAGGAACAACATCAGAGCCACAGGAGATTCTTGACCGGATAAAAAAAGGAGAGTTACACACGGTGCAAGATATTTCTTTGGTTACCAGTGAAGGGGAGATCCTAATCTATAAATGCCTTCCGGAACGTAAAGACGTTATTTCCGATTACAAATATCTTATTGGTGAATATCTCCGCCCTTTTATGATGTGGGCCAGGGAGTATGACCTGACTTACCGGTTTTTTATCGGCAGCATCCAAGATCAGTTTCATTATTATGCCGCTGCTTATGAACATTGTCTTTGGCTAAAGAAAGAGAATCCGGGGAAGGGCAGGGGACTGTTTTTCTATGATTATGTTGACACTTACTTAAAGGCCTTAATCCCTGAAATCGAGTTTCATAGAATGTTTAACTGCATGAAAGTAAGAATGACCAGAAAAGAATGTGAACGTTATCTTGAGACAGTGGGCAGTTTGAAAAAAAATAATTACAACATAGCTGCAGCCAGCAAAGAACTCTTTGTTCATAAGAATACCTTGACTTTCCGTTTTGACAAGATTCGGGACCAGTTTAACATGAATCCTGTACGAAGCGCGAAAGACAGGGAGTTTATGGAATGTCTTCTGTACTATTTAAGCGGAGACAATTAAAGGCTGATAAAGAGGATTATGTAAGGCCTGTTTTTTTGTGTTCTTAATACAAAAAATACAGGCCTTTTTATAACGGTGATGAATTGTCTGGCTTTTAAAGGTTTGTTATCATGGATACTGAAAAAAGACAGACAGATTTTTCGACAAATCTGTGAATCATGAAAAGGAGGAATTTCATATGGCTACTTTTAAGACAAATGACAATGTAGAGATTTATTACGAGGTACATGGTGAAGGAAGACCCCTCTTCATGCTTCCTGGCTGGACCTGTACAACAAATTTCTGGAGGAACAATGTCCCGGAGCTTTCGAAGACATGTAAAGTAATCTGCATGGATATGAGAGGCCATGGACAGTCCGAAAAGGTGATGCACAGCCATCGTATTTCACGCTATGCCATGGATGTAAAGAATCTTCTGGATCACCTTGACGTCGAAGACGTTACTGTATTAGGCTGGTCCATGGGTGTTTCTATCCTCTGGAGCTACATTGAACTTTTTGGACATCACAGGATCAGTGGATTAGTATGTGTTGACCAGTCTCCGGCACAGTACATTGGGCCAGACTGGCAGTGGGGACAGAACTCCTGTTATGATGTTGAGACATTTATCCGGACCTGCTGTGAATCCCAGTTCAATCCCGACGGGCAGGCAGAGGGCCTGGTAGGAGCATGTATTTATAATACTCCTCCGGCAGAAGACGCAGAATTCCTTGCAAATGAAATAAAGAAATGCCCCCCATACGTACGAATCGAGATCATGAGAGACCACACCAATCTTGACTGGAGAGATTTCATTCCGACAATCAAGCTTCCGACATTGGTCTGTGTGGCAAGACACAGCCTTGTTTTTGACTGGCAGGGAAGTGCATGGGTTGGCGAAAATATCCCCGGAGCCAGGACAGAATTCTTTGAGAACTCCGGGCATATGCTTTTCTGGGATGAGCCGGATAAGTTTAATAAGTTGGTTGGAGAATTTGTAGCAAACCATTAATCCGCAAACTGCTGACATCAAACGATTACCCAGAGGATTCATGCAGGTGAATACTATGTGTTTAAGAAAAGATGCCAATCGAATCATAAAAGGTTCCATCCAAAAGGTCCTGCCAGATGAGGCAGTGGCTCGGGCTCTGAAAGGCAAAAATTTTGACGAAGGAAAGCTATATGTGGTTGCTGCAGGAAAAGCAGCCTGGCAGATGGCTAAGGCAGCTTCCGATGTATTGGGAGAAGCTATAGAAGCGGGGGTAGTTTGTACAAAGTATGATCATGTCATGAGTGACCTTCCCCGTTTCCAATGCATGGAGGGAGGACATCCTGTTCCTGATGCCAATTCATATAGGGCAACCCAGATTGCGTTGGATATGACTCAAAACCTTTCTGCAAAGGATACTGTGATATTCCTCCTCTCCGGAGGCGGGTCTGCCTTGTTTGAAAAACCACTGTTACCGGAGCATGAAATGGCAGAAATCACAGAACAGTTATTAGCATGCGGGGCGAACATCATTGAGATGAACACTATTCGGAAAAGACTTTCCGCAGTAAAAGGCGGCAGATTTGCCAGACATTGTCAGCCCGCTCATGTCTATAGCATCGTGCTCAGTGATATCCTCGGGGATCCTCTGGATATGATCGCGTCCGGTCCTGCCTATCCAGACAACAGTACCTGTCAGGACGCCATGAAAATTGCAGACAAATATCATCTCCTGATGAGTGAAGCCGGAAGGAGGTTGCTTTCTGAAGAAACACCTAAGACTTTAAACA
Source organism: uncultured Lachnospiraceae bacterium (assembly GCA_902767195.1). The sequence continues at coordinate 7,368 of CACXGS010000372.1, forward strand.
ATGTAGAAACTGTCATCATCGGAAGCGTAAGGGAACTGTGTCGGGCAGCAGCAGATATCTGCCGGCAATTGGGGTATATCCCGTTTGTTCTGACTGACCAACTGTCTTGCCAGGCAAAAGAAGCCGGATCTTTTCTGGCATCGATTGCAAGGACGCACCAGACCACAAAAAAGAGTTTGGCTTTTATCGCCGGCGGCGAAACGATAGTTCATTTGACAGGCTGTGGAAAAGGAGGCCGTAACCAGGAAGTCGCTCTTTCTGCGGCAGAAGGTATCGCCGGCCTCCGGAATACAGCAATATTCAGTATAGGAAGTGATGGAACCGACGGACCCACTGATGCTGCAGGGGGGTATGTTGACGGGACAAGCAGGGAAGTATTGAAAGCAAAGGGATTCGACATCTATCAAAGTCTTCATGACAACAATGCTTATCCTGCTCTCAAAGCAAGTGACGGTTTGATTTTCACAGGAGCCACCGGGACTAATGTAAACGATGTGTCCGTCGTATTAATCCGAAGAGACACCAACATCTGAGGATAAAGAGAAATGTCAGGTATCAGGTCGTCTGCTAGCAGGCGGGAGGATAGACAAAAAACTAATTAAATGATAGAATAAAAACAA
>CACXGS010000373.1 GCA_902767195.1 uncultured Lachnospiraceae bacterium
TGCTTAACTGTAAATGTTAATTCACTTCAGTTGCATTTGCCCGATTAGGTGCAATTACTGCTACCGGAGCCTGCAAAAGCTGTGTTTCCAGAAATCTGATCTCCCGAAAAATAAGGCTTTCCCAGACCTGCCTGGTCACATAATCCGCCAAAAAGGGCATAGTTTCGGGGTGGCATTTAGTCCTTCCTCTTCCCGCAAGACTAAACGCCACCTCGAACATGGTATTGACTTTTGCAAGAATCGATATGGGATTGCCACACCTCCTCTTGCTCTGAGACATTCAGAACCTATCGGGCCGATAGTTCCAAAGCCCATTGGCATAACGGATCCACTGGATCTTCTGGGATTGCCGTTTCTGATGGAAGAGCTGCAATCCCGAAAAAACAGCGGATTATGTGACCAATACTCTCAGGTTCCTTTTCCGGGCCTGATCACTCTGAACGGGGAAAACCTGTGATTATGTGACCACTCTGCCTGGATCTGACTAAAGATATACCGACGTCCAGCAATGGATGTGATTCACTCCTTGAACTTCCTGCTGGCCTTTTGCCTGCGCAGATCATCATTCCAGTCTTTCCCCTCTGGGATCAGACTTTCCAGATGGGCATTTTTCTGCCTGCACCGGCCTCCTGCATTGTCATTATCCACTGCAAGGATCACCCTGCAGATCCCGTTACGCTCAATGGTTTCAATTGTCTCCTGATTTCCGACCCCTCCGATGCTGCAGAAGATAGAAGGGCCTGGTAGCTCCTCTCTCCGTGCTGCCATCAGCTCATATAAGCTGATGGCATCGATAGCCCCTTCGCAGATGTAGGCTGCACAGGGGTCTCCACATCCTGCCATGAACCACCACATGGAGCTTTTGAGGGACCTGATAGAACGATGATAGCGGACATTGGACAATGTCCCTCTGACCTCACAGTAAGTGCGTTCATGATTGATGAAAACAGCATTCCCATAAGGGCTATCCTGATAGAGGAGCCCTCTTCTGATCAACGCATTGACTATCCTGGGATCCACTGACCGGGTCTGTGTCAGATAGGAATAGACCCTACTGTAAGGCTGTGCAGCCTGCACTGGGAATGCTGCTGGTCCCGCTTGCTCCCTGACAGCCGCTGCAGACGTGCCATCTGGACGGGAATCTGAACAGGGTACTGTCAGGGCGGTCACTGCAGCCGTGAATGAATACCCCATGTACCTCATCAGAAAATCTATCGGATTTCCTGTATCATCCGGATCACTGAATCTCACATAGCCAGGGATCCCGCTCCTTACGACGAGGCTGTCATGTTCCCTCAGACGGAGGTAGCGTCCCTCCTTTTTGACACTGGACGGATGATGGGAGAGCAGAAAACCATACAGGTCTGCCCGGCGTGCCTCCACGATCTGTTCCCTGCTGACATAGCTCATATCGGTCTCCTTTGAAAAAAGAAGGAGAGTTACGGGGAAGGAAAGAAGATGAGACCGGAGCCCTTTACGGATAACATCTCCGGTCTCAGTCCTGCCTTCCCAAGGCTCAATGGGACGTGGCCCCCATCTGTCAGGAAGACATGATATCCTCAAGCTCCTCCAGGGTAGCCTCCTTGTCGACGACCTGCTTGATAGCCTTAAGGATGCTGGGGTTCAGGGTGACATCATCCAGCGGGATGTTCCTGATGCCGAAGGCTTCCAGCTTAGGCATGAGATCAGGCCAATAGAACATCGCCATCTGGATCGGTGACTTTCCCTTGAGGGCCTTATAGACATAAGAGTCCATATGGGATACCACCAGATTGAGAGCCTCCTGGCTGTCCAGGCCCAGCTTATAAAGATCCTTCTTCTTAGGGAGGAAGAAACGGAGCACCGTGTGGATCTGTTCCAGGGCCCCCTTCTGGCCAGAAGCCATCGGGTCGCAATAGAAGACGCGGCAGCGGCGGCTGCCGTCGGGCCTGAGCTCGATCTCAGCAGCCTGGACAAACTCCGACCCTCTATCTGTCAGTATCACTGCGGCATATCTTTCAAAAAGATCACGCCCAAGGACCTCCTCCAGCCGGAGCAGGCCATCAAGCATATCCTGGGACGTCTTCTTCGTGTGATACATAGCCATGAAAAAGCCGATGTCCTTAAACCTCATCGTCTGGACAAACGGCCCGGTGGAACCATTGTTGTAGACAGTGTCCATATACATCACGCTGGCTTCAGGGTTGGCCGCCATATAAGCGAGGTGATCTTCATACTTGCGGCCGATGAGATACTTCCTGTCTTTACGTTTCCTGTACACCAGGGCTTTCTTCTTTGAGATCCGCCGGCCGGCCTTTCTCGGAAGGTCTATATCCAGAAAGTCTGGGGAGAAATAGCCTGCGTGGATCCAGTTATAGATGGTCTTTTCACTGACGGTCACCTTGGGATTGCAGGAGATCACATAAGGAGACTGGCCCTGTCTGAGGAGGGGAACGATGATGGCCTTCTGAGCTCCGAACTCTTCTTCCGTGAGGTTTACGCCTCTGCGTTTCTGTACGAGAGAGGATTCATACTCCTTCTGGGCCTTCTCGGCTGAATAAAGATGCTTCTCTCTCTTGCAGAATTTCAGATTCGCACAGCCGTTGCATACTCCTGGGCTCCGGTCCCTGCGGGCGCAGACATACTTCTTGAAGGATTGACAGCTATCGCAGCGATCATGGCTTTTCCTGCCCCGGCACCAAAGAGACTCGGCACATTCGTGCATTCTGCTTACCGGGACGATCTTCATGTGCAGGCTGATCTCCTTGGATATGGAAGACTTATCCTTCCCCAGCCGTTCTGCTATGCCCTTCCTGGTATCTCCATGCTCCAGCCCCCTTTCGATCATCAATCGTTCTTTTAAGATCAGATGCTTGAACTGCCTTCCGCTCATGGCATCCTCCTTTCCTGGTCCTGCCATCCGTTCCCTTCTTGAAGTGGGCGGATGATTTTGTGCCAGCTTTGTTCATGGTACCACCTTTTTTATATCTCATACTGGAAAGGAAGGACATAGAGAGGAGGAAGATCTTCCGGATCAGAAAGGGAAAAGGGGATTTTTTTCCGATTCGGAAAAAAATGCCGGTCAGGATAGACACAACGTGGCCATCGCATTTTCTGTTTTAGAAAAAGCCATGGCCGATACCTGGCATATCTGTCCATGGCTAAAGCGCCGGCACCTGGATAATGCCATGGACAGTACCTTGCCCGGTATGAAGGACAGAAGTATAATAACCCGAAGGGCACTGTCGCTTGACAAGGCCAGTGCCCCTGATCCATTCCATCTTTCATGCTTGAGGAATGGACTGTTGCAGGGGCCGTGCCCCTGCAGCAGCTTAGCTGCCGTGATCTTTTGATTCCATGAAGTTCTTTATTGTGTCATATATTCTTATTGCGAGTTCCTGTTCCTCTGGTGACATGCTGAGGAACCGTTCGATAGGGCCCTTATTCCTGCGGTGCGCTGCCGGGCCTTTTTTCTTACTGATCTTCTGTATATCCTCTGTCTCCAGGGGACCGAAGATTTCATAAGCGATCTCTTCTAGCGGGATGCCGGATTGCCCGCTGAAGCGATACGCTTCCTCAAATGTGATGATCCTGGTCTCTTTACGGTTCTGCATCTTTGAGACCGTGGAGAGGCTGCACCCCATCCGCTCAGCAACAGCCGATGGCTTCAGGCTGAGCCTGTTCATTACAGACTCGAGCCAATCTGCGCAGGCCTGTTTTATAACATTGCGTTTCTCCTGTCCTTCCATTGGTTTTTCCCTATAATGGAATGGACCAGCCTCACAATAGCAGGATGGCCGGCTCAAGGCAATCCCGATCCTTCCACGGCGATACCGGAGATCTCCGTTTCAGAAAAAAGCAGAGTGATGTCTCCGCTAGGCTTTCCGTATCAGAAAAACTGTCCCAGATGAGGTGAAGTCCGCTGAAACCTCTGCTATCTTTCTTCTGGAAGGTACCAGCACAGTCCCATCCTTTCACATGATGGCTGCTGGTCCTGAGAACGGAAGGAGGTCATATGAAAGAGGCGTTCACTCTGACCCGGGGACAGAAAAAGGCCAGGTTGCATGCTCTGAGAGGTAAGAATCTTTTCATCACGGGAGGATCCGGGACGGGAAAGTCTGCCTGCCTGCTGGATATCATCCAGGCGCTCGAAGCTTCAGGTAAGAAAGTCCTTGTCTGCGCCCCGACTGGATCAGCTGCGCTCCGGCTGGGCGCTATGACGGTCCATTCACTCTTTGGATTTCCTCCAGATGTGTGCATCAATCCCGGAGGTAAAAGGAAAGCACCGACGATAAAGGTCAGGACCCCCCAGGTCCTCAGAGCAGCCGATACTGTTGCGATCGACGAGATCTCAATGGTGCGCATAGACGTTTTTCATGCAGTAGTAGCCTCGATCCAAAAAGCAGAGGCCGAAACTGGGAGGCACATCCAGCTTATCGTTGCAGGTGACTTTCTCCAATTGAGTCCTGTTCTGGGAAGCGATTATGAGAAAAATATACTGGGTTCATTCTATGGGAAGGAGATGGGCGGCGGATATGCCTTCATGGCACAGGCCTGGGATCAGTGCCGGTTTTATACTGTGATCCTTGACGAGGTGGTGCGTCAAAAGGAACGTCCCTTCATCGACTGCCTGAACCGTATACGGGCAGGCGATCCCGGGGCCATCGGTTTTCTGGACCCGGCAGCATCCAGGGAAGCACCTGATGGCCTGCTCAGCCTGTATGCATACCGTCAGCCAGTTGATCAGGCGAATAAACGCCAGCTCGAAAAACTCGGCGGAAAGCTCCGCACGTTTAAGGCCATAATTGAGCTGGATCCTCGTTTCCCACCGGAGAGCGGGATCTTCAAGACCCTTGAGGGCGTACCAAAAGACCTGACATTAGCAGAAGGTGCTGCAGTCACCTTCACATGCAATGACCGCCCAAGATCTCCGGTCAGATCGGCTGCCGGCCTGGATCCCTGGCTCTTTCAGGACAAGAACACTGGTTATTATGTGAACGGGATGTCTGGGACAGTGCTCTGGCTGCCTGATGGGACAGGCTCCGATCCCCGCCCGGTCATTGTGAGGACCGAGACTGGAAAAGTGGTTGAAGTCTGCCCGGTCACACAGCCCGTCTACAGAAGCATCATGGTGGACGGAGAAGCAGTCAGGGTTAAGATTGCCTCAGTGATACAGCTTCCTCTTATGTTGGGGTACTCAATGACCATCCATCATGCGCAAGGCCAGACATTCGACCATGCCAGGATCTGTCCGGATACTTTCGCACCGGGGCAGCTTTATGTGGCATTGTCAAGAGTAAGGACCCCAGATGGGATCTACCTTACAAGGCCCATAAAGCCCGCTGACATCATTGTGGATCCGGCAGTCCTGGAGTTCTATAGCAGCCTGCGCGATGGGCAGAAATCCCGCAAGGTAGGCAGGCCCGTTCAGGAGAATGGAGCAAAGAATAGGATGCTCCATGTACCTAGGACACTATTGGAGCATGTCAAAGAAGAGATAAGGTGTAACCGGATCATCCCCCTCGAGAAGATGCCTCCTTATCAAGAAGGCCGGGCACATGTAAGGATCCAGGATAGTTTGTATGAAGAGGTCAGGATACAGATCGCTCAATGGAAAAGATCGCAGTCCGGCCATACAGAACGGTAGCTCTGATATTCTATCTGGGATGTGCAGGATCCTTTTCTCGATGTGAGGAAGGGCTGACCACAAAACAATCGAATTATGTGACCAAGGGGATCAGATGGCCGTTCATACAAGAGCGGCCATCTGTCATGCGAAAACAAGGAATTATGTGACCAGAGCCTACATGGTCCATATCCGTCATAGATGAGGATATGGTGCGTGGCAATCCATCGCTGGCAGTATGCCAAGTCATGGCCTCGTCCCAAGGGCAGCCATCTGAAAGACTAAAAGCAACTGGGAAAAGGAGTACAACTAAATGCAATTTCCAGAAGGGAGGGTGAAATTTCATTTTCAGTTGAGGATATCTCAGGGATTTCTGCTTCGTGACATTAGTAGTGGAGACAAA
>CACXGS010000374.1 GCA_902767195.1 uncultured Lachnospiraceae bacterium
AAAAGTCTCTGAGAGACATTGAACTGAAAGCGCTTCATTATCAGATCAATCCACATTTCCTGTTCAATGTTCTGAACACCATCGGGCGGCTTGCCTTCTTTGAGAACGCCAAAATGACGGAAGATGTCATCTATTCTTTCTCTGACATGATGCGTTATCTTCTGCAGAGCAGTTCCGATCCGCTTACACTGATGAGCAGCGAAGTGACACATGTGAATAATTATCTGAAGATTCAGAAGATCCGGCTGGGAAGCCGTCTTCAGTATGAGATTGATATCCCTGAACATTATATGGGAGTGAAGCTGCCGTTTCTGGCTATGACGACCATTGTGGAGAATTCTGTCAAGTATGCTGTGGAGAACAGGGCAGACGGCGGGAAGATCAGCGTTTCAGCCAGGGATGACGGAAAAGACCTGTTTCTCTGTATTGAGGACAATGGAGATGGTATGTCTAAGGATAAGATCGTGAATATCCTTCGGGGAGATGCCTACAGTGATAAGAAAGACGGGTCTGTGGGAATATATAATGTAAATACCAGGCTGACCCACTATTTCGGTAATGAGTATGCCCTGGATATAGAGAGTGCCAATAAACCAGGAGAGGGAACCCGGGTAACGATCAGAGTTCCGCTGATGCTGTAACAGGAGGGCCCAGGAATTGTACAAGATATTGATTGTAGAGGATGAAGAACTTGAGAGAACCTCGATGAAGATTTTCCTCGAGGAGAATCTGATGGATGCTGAAATCGTCGGTGAAGCAAGGAGCGGCCTGGAAGCCATTGATATTCTGGACCAGAAGGACGTGAATCTGATGCTGGTGGATATCAATATTCCGGGAGTCGATGGCCTGGAGGTCATCAAATACGCCCGCAGAAAATTTCCCAAAGCGGTGATCATTATCACGACAGCTTATGACGATTTCCGGATTGCCCATCAGGCGATCAAGCTGAAAGTGGATGATTTCCTTTTGAAGCCGATCCGGAAAAATACCCTGATCGATTCAGTAAAATCTTTCAGTTCCAGGGTTGGAGAGCGAGGTCAGACCGACAGGGGGAATAAATTGCTTTCCCGTCTGGAGATCGAACTAAAAAAATGCTCGTATAAAGCCTCTGTAGACCTTTTGCGAGAGTACATTGACCAGTTATATTTAGATGAGAAAGATGTCAATGTAATATCCAAGAGACTCCAGGAAGTTGCCAAGTCCGTTGTGCGTATCGCAGAGGAGATGGGGATCAGCGACACCAACGAGCTGGTAGTCCAGATGGAGAAGCTTAAGATCAAATACCTTCTCTATAATAATAAACATGATGCCTACAACGAGATGCTTCGTCTGATCGACATTCTCTTTGACAAGATGAATATCAAGGGGAAGCTGTCGGATGACGGCATGCGTTCTGTCATAGATTATATCGAGAGGAATCTGAGAAGAGGTATCAGTCTGGAGGATGTGGCTAACCATGTCAATATCAGTACCTACTACCTCAGCAAGATTTTCAAAAAGGAGATGGGAGTGAATTTCATCACCTACGTCACTGACCGGAAGATGGATCTGGCCAAGGAGATGCTTGCCAACACGGACATCCCGGTCCTGAATATCGCCTTAGATCTGGCGTACAATGAAGCCAACTATTTCAGTAAGGCCTTCAAAAAGAAGACCGGCTTCACGCCGTCTGAGTATAGAGAGAAATATAAGAGAAAGGAGGGGTAAAATGAAGCGGTTTAAACTGTCTACGGAAGTTCTGTTCAGTGAGGATGCTCTTGATGCACTTCTCGAATTCAAGGATGTGAACGCAGTTCTTATCACCGACAAGTTTATGGTGGATTCCGGAATGGTAGATATTATTCTGAAGAAGCTCAGGAACTGTGCAAGTGTCGCTGTGTTCAGTGAAGTCATCCCGGATCCGCCGACGGCGCTGGTAGAGAGAGGAGTCAATTTCCTTCAGGATAAAAACTGTGATATCGTAGTTGCCCTGGGCGGTGGATCCTCCATCGATGCAGCCAAGGCCATCGTGTATATGAATCGTCAGATTCTGGAAGCACAGAATCCGGATAATCCCAAGCACATCAAGCTGATCGCACTTCCTACAACAAGTGGAACCGGTTCGGAGGTAACTCAATTCGCAGTTGTAACAGATTCAAACACAGGAGTTAAGATTCCCCTGATCGACGAGTCGCTGATGCCTGATCTTGCGATTCTCGATCCGGAGCTGGTTAAGTCTGCGCCACCGTTTATAACGGCAGATACCGGAATGGACGTGATTACCCATGCCATTGAGGCCTATGTCTCAGAGACGGCAAGTGACTGCTCTGACTGTCTGGCTGAGAAGGCCTGTGAACTGGCATTCGAATTCCTGCCCAAAGCTTACCGCAACGGGTATGACATTAAGGCAAGGGATAAAATGCACAGGGCTTCCTGTCTCGCCGGAATGGCTTTCAGTCTTGTCAATCTGGGCCTGAACCATGGTATCGCACACGCTCTCGGGGCTATTTTCCATATACCTCACGGAAGAGCGAATGCGCTGGTACTGCCGTATGTCATTGAGTTTAATGCCGACGTTGTTCGCGAAGCCGCGAAACACAGCAATGATTCTGCGAAGAAGTATCAGAAGCTGGCAAGGATCGTTGGGCTTCCTGCACCTACCGTTAAAGTTGGAGTAGCGAACCTGGTTGAGGAGATCCGTCGATTGCTGAAGTACATGGACCGACCAATGTGTATCACAGAGTGCGGAGTCTCGCTGGAAGAATTTGAAGAGCAACGGGAAGAGATCATACGCCGTGCCCTTGCGGATGCATGTACTGTGGCTAATCCGAGAAAAGTAACCCATGACGACATCAGCAAAATACTTGACTGCATCGCAAAATAAGCCTGTCGTTTCCTGCAATTTCGCAGACAGACAGCCGTTCTATGGCAACAAAATACCATGAAAATAACGGTATGATGTGGGGTTTTATGCGATTATAAACTAAAAATTATATGCATAAGCCAAGTAATTTTGTGAATATTGCTTTATAATTAATTTATCCTATAAATCAACCAAGGTAAGTCTGCCATTATTCAACCCATTTTGGCAGAAAAACAACTTTATAAGGAGGTCAATTATGCAGAAAGAAGCTTTAGGAATGATTGAAACCAAAGGATTAGTTGGCGCAATCGAAGCTGCCGATTC
>CACXGS010000375.1 GCA_902767195.1 uncultured Lachnospiraceae bacterium
GGGTTTCTGTGTCGGCCGCAGCGGCAGAGACCGCCCACGCGGTCTGACCGGAAAGGATCATGACGGCTGCCAGCAGCAGGCTGAGCCATCGTCTAAAGCTTTTCATCAAATAGATCCTACTATCAATTCTTCCATCGGATAGTAAAAGCTTACCCGGAAGAGGTAACCTCGGAAAAATACAATGTCTTTGCCAACGCAATGTACAATCGGTCACGTTCCCGGATTGCTTCTGCCCGCTTATCGCCTGAGTAGTCGTAGAATCCTTTCCCGCTCTTGACACCCAGCTCGCCGTTCTTTACTTTTTCACTCAGGAGAGAGCTGACCTCTCTGTTATTGCACAGATCTGCATTCAGATAGCTGCTGATATGCTCGAATGTATCAAGGCCTCCAAAGTCTGCCACGCCAAGAGCGCCCAAAGCAGCGTAACGAAGACCGAGGCCGCCTTTCAGGACATCGTCGATATCCTCCGCACTTGCCGCGCCAGCGGAGAGAATGTTTGATGCTTCCCTCAAAAGAGCAAACTGAAGCCTGTTCACCAGGAATCCTTTGATATCCTTCTTCACCAGAACGGGCTTCTTGCCGAGCGCAATCACCAGTTCTTTCATTTCCAGCAGATATTTCTCCTCTGTCTTTTCTCCAGCTATAATCTCGCAGAGGGGCAGCAGATGCGGAGGGTTCAGCCAATGCTGTCCCATGAAACGCTCCGGCTTTTCAACGGTTTTTGCTATATCCGTGATCGGAAGGCCGGATGTGTTGGACGCCAGCAACGCTTCCGGCGAAACCAGACGGGATATTTCATTAAAGAAGTCCTGCTTTGCTTTCAGATCTTCAACGATGCGTTCCACCACCAGAGCGCAGTCTGTGAAGTCTTCCTTTCCCGTTTCAAATCGAATGGCTGAAACTGCATCCCCGGATTGCTCCCGCGTGATGAGTCCTTCGGATACCATGGTCTGCTGATTCAGGGCAATCAGTTCTTTCCCCTTCTCCGAGCTCTCTTTCCTGCGCACCCAGATGACCGTTTCCCAGCCGGCCAGGGCATAAACCTGTGCCAAAGACGAGCCCATGACCCCGGAACCGGCAATGACAACCTTTCTGCTCATGCTGTTTCTCCTCCGTTCTCACACGTATAATATTTCATCATTCAAATCTTTTTCCTTTTCTGTTATGAATCCCGTATTCTTCAGCGGCCTCATATCGGCTGATCTCACCATCATAAATGCGTTTGCCGATGTCCAGTCTTTGCTCTTTGGTGTACTTCATGTGGTAACCTCCTGTCTACAGTCTATGGTAGATTGTCCACTGCATGATTTCTTCTGTACAGCATACAACATGCCGTGTCCAATTTCTACCCCCTCTGTGTCCAGTTTTAGTTTACCACTTCAGTGCATGTTGTCTCGTTGTGCATTGAAAGGCTTTGACTGCCATTCTTCGGCAAAATGGTCTCCGTTTTCCCCCACCCCCTTCTGTAAACGTGCATAAGTCCGGATTTTTTCCCCCGGGGGAAAGCTACAGTCTGAAATTGAATTATATCATTTTTTGGCGTATCAAAAGCGCGAAATTTATGTCCGGAAAAGAAGCCGAGAGCCCAAGAAGCCCAATTTACAGGCCTTTTGAGCTCTCGCTTTTTGACGAAGAAACGATATTGAACGCCGTCTGTTAAGTAACAGGAAATCAAATGCGCAAATGTACATTTTTAGCGCAAATGATCACAGGAAATTCTGGGCAGGGTTTCGCACATTTGACTTGCTGCGCTATTGTATCATAGCCTTAGTCTTTTCTCAATATTGCAGAAAACAAAATCTATTTACTGCGCTTTCTATCATAATACACCCATCTGGATGTCGACACGTGGTTTCCACTCTGATAGTCAAGATATCATTCTGATGTTCGGGATGGCATTCACCAAGTTTATTCCGGTTGACTTTTTCGGCATCTCCCGCTCCAAAAGCGATCGCTAATGTAGCATTCATGACTGCAATCAATCAGAAACATTTTTCATCTTTCTAATGTGTTTCTGTTGTTCTGCCGCGTACATTCATGATTGCGATGGAGCAGAGCACCAATACAA
>CACXGS010000376.1 GCA_902767195.1 uncultured Lachnospiraceae bacterium
CGGTGATCCGCCGGTTCATGGTCCCGATGGGGAATTCGGTGAGGATCACCCGGTCGCAGGCCGCGATCACCTCCGCCGCCCGCGCAAAGGCTGGCTCTGCGATTTCTTCAAATGCCGGGGTCTCGATGACCTCGGCGGCCAGCAGCCTTGCCAGCTGATAATCCACATCGTTGGTATAAAGGATTCCGGCTGCAAAAGGGATGTTCTTCTTCTGCAGGCGCCGGAAAACCGGTATGCCTTTGCCACAGGAGGATAACACCAGAGTCTTTGCTTCTCCCTCCGGTGCTGCCAGCTCGATGCTTCCGTACATGGGATCAAAGAATCCGTTATCGATATCGTAAAGATTGCGGATCATCTGTTCCTCAAAGATCTCTTCCGGTTCCCCGTAACGGAAAATGTGATCTCCCTTTACACAGACGATCTTGTCTGAAATCTTCATGGCAAGATCAATCTCATGGAGAGACATAATAACGGTGATTCCTTTCTCTTTGGCCATATTTCGAAGGATGGCCAGAAGTTCCAGCTTATGACGGACGTCCAGGAAAGAAGTAGGCTCATCCAGAATGATAATATCCGGCTGCTGACAGATTGCCCGGGCCAGAAGGACTCTTTGTCTCTGGCCGTCACTGATGGCATTAAAATCCCGGCTTCCGATCTCCTCGGCGTGGACGGCACGCATAGCTTCATCCACGATATCTTCATCTTCGGGGCTCAGCATGCCAAGCCTTCCGGTATAGGGATAGCGGCCGGTAGCTACCACATCGTGACAGGTCATCAGCTCCGGGTTAAGCCTCTGGGTCAGAACCACCGCCATACGGCCGGACAGTTCCTTGAAAGAATAGTCCGAAAGGGACTTTTCTGCGAACTGGACATTTCCTCCGATCATGGCGAGCTGACGGGTTATACTTTTAAGAATGGTTGACTTTCCGGCACCGTTGGGGCCGATCAGAGTAACGATCTCACCCTGGCTGATGCCGATATTGATATCTTTAATCAGTGGCTGACCATTGTAACCGACGGTCAGCTGATCCATTTTAAAATAATAATCTTTCATGCCTTACCGCCTCCCCTACATTCTTGATTTGTGACGTTTCAACAGCATAAAGATGACGATAGGCGCACCGAATATGGATGTCACGGTTGAGATCTTCAATTCGGTCGGCGCAAAGGCCATCCTGGCAATCAGGTCACAAATCATACAGAAAACAGATCCTCCCATAAATATGGCAGGAATCACAATCAGGGGTCTGGCCGTACCCATGGCCCGCTTCATGAGAAAGGGAACCGCGATACCCACAAAGGATATGGGGCCGGCAAAGGCTGTGACAGTAGCCGACAGGATACTGGAAAGCAAAATGAGCAGGATTCGAAACTTCTTTACATCCACTCCCATGCTCTGGGCATAGGCCTCGCCCAGCTGGAAAGCACCGATAGGCTTTGACATAAAAAAGGTCAGGACAAATGTGATACTGACAATCACTGCCGCTACCCGTACGTTACTCCAGTTCATACCGGAGAAACTTCCCTGGGACCATCCGTGAAGATTGACGATATCGGAATCCTGGGCAAATGTGATCAGGAAATCCGTGATTGCGGAACAGATATAACCGATCATAACACCAGCCACCAGCAGGGCTGCCATGTTCTTCACCGTCCGGGACACCACCAGGATAAAGCCCGTAGCCATCAGGGAGCCGAAAAAGGCGGCCAGGATCAGTGCCCAGGAGGATACTCTTCCAAACTGCTGCAGGAAAAAGATCATGATGACCGCAACTACCATCTTGGCTCCGGATGAAATACCCAGAACGAAAGGACCGGCAATGGGGTTCTCGAAGAATGTCTGAAGCAGAAAACCGGACAAAGCCAGAGAGCCGCCGAGCATCGCACACATCAGAATACGAGGCAGACGGATCTTCCAGATGATGTTCACCTCATCCCTGCTGCCTGCCCTTTGGATCAGAACCTTCAGAATCCTTGAAACGGGAATGTGAATGTTTCCCGTATTGATATTCAGGATACTGATAAATACAAAAGCTGCGCAAAGAGCCACAAATACAAAGGTATAACGGGTCCGGCGACGGAAGTTCTCCTCGTGATATCCGCCGGTCTTCAGTTCATTCTTCTGGGCCATGATCTCCTCCTTATCATTTTGAAACTTTCTTCATAAATGTTAAGCCGGACTGATCCTTGCCGGTAAGCATGATATTCATATCGACAATCAGGTTGGCAACGTTTGCCGTATCCTGATACCATCTTTTATCTACAGTCCAGACATTTCCCTCCTTCACTGCCTTGAACTCGGAGAAGATGGGATCCTTTCCCAGAAGGTCATCCACCGATGTCAAAGGCTGTTCAATAGTGCCGTTATAAATGATATAATCCGCATCCACCGCCGGCTTATAGAACTCTTCCATGGTAAGATTCATGGAAGCGCTGGCCGTGTTGGGATTCTTCAGATCTTCAAAAATGTACTTGCCACCGGCAATCTCGATCATGTTGGGGATAATGTCAGCGGACTTTCTAACCACAACAGAACGATCCGAATTCACGGAGAAGAAAGCTACGGTCTTTCCGGTATTCTTGAAAGTCTCCATGCTGTCAACGATCTGTTTCTGTTCATTAAAAGCTTCTTCCGCCACATCTTCCTTGTTCATCAGGGCTCCATAGAGCTTGACCCACTCGATTCTTCCGAGAACTTCTGTCTCATAACTGGAACGGTCGATCATGACGGTGATGCCCAGATCTTCGATCATCTCCTGAACCTCCGGTGTGTGGAGGATCATGGTAGACTCCAGAGCCAGGTCACAGTCTTTCTGAACCATCATTTCATATTCCGGCTCACTGTACTTTCCGGCAAATACCATCTTTCCTGATTTCATGGCATCAATGGGTGCCTGGATAGTCCACCCGTTCACATCGAGGGAACTCATAGTGATCTTATCCACCTCGCCGATCTTGTCAAAGAAAGACATGGCGCTGGTTGCTGCCAGATAAATCTGATCCAGGGGCTGGTAAACTACCATGATGCTCTCATCCAGGCCTTCCGGTTTCTCTCCTCCTTCCGGAATCACAAGATACTGGCCGCTGATCGGGATATCGACCAGCTTATAGCCGTCTTTGTAATAATAGACATTAAAGCAGTCCGCATACTGAAGATCCATAGTGGAAACGTAGGTCAGTCCCTCGATCTGAGGCGCTGTCTCATCTGCCGGTTTCCCGGCTTCAGTACTGCCTTCCTGACCGGTGGAAGCTTCTTTGCCGCCGGCGTCAGATTTGCCTTGATCAGAGCTGCTGCCACAGGCAGTCAGGACCATGACAAGGATTAACAGGAACGTCAACAATATCTGTGATTTTTTCTTTTTCATCCTACTCCCCTCCGCTTTACTGTCAGAATCATCCTGTTTTATTTAGTTTCCCAAAGAATCTGCTTTCTCTCCTGCTCCGTTAAGATCGGATGAAGATGTGGTATCCTCTGCTCCGGTACCGTTCCCGGATTCCGATGTTTCTCCGCCTTCCGGCTGAATCGCGGCATTCTTCTTTTCCTCATCGGATGCTTTATCCACCACTTTTTTGTACATGGCTTCTGTCTCTGTCTTTTTGTTGAAAATGACACCGTAGAGCTTCAGCCACTCCGCTTTGGCAAGATCATTTTCCTCGTCGGCGCTGCGGTCGACAATCACTCCCATACCCAGCTGGACTCCCCGCATTCCGATCTTTTTCAGGGTCATAGCCTTTTCCAGTGCCAGCTTCTTAAAGGCATCCTTCTCTTCTGCCGTCATCTGTGAGAATTCCTCCGGTGTCTTCTGTGGAAATCCCTTAACCTGACCCAGATGAGGAAGTACTTCCGATGATTCCATCAGCACATCCGCCTTATTAAGGAGCAGCTGCTTGTAGTCCAGATCATCGTAAGTTCCGATGTCTTTGATGCCGCCGTCTTCGCCGGCATCCATTCTCTTTTTGAAGTTC
>CACXGS010000377.1 GCA_902767195.1 uncultured Lachnospiraceae bacterium
ATGCAGATCTCCTGATTAATGATGATAAAAAAGAGGTGATCACTTCCTATCACTGTTTTGACAAGCTTTATCCGGCCAGCATCACCAAGGTTATGACAGCTCTCCTGACCATGGAATATATTGAATCCGGCAAGGGAAGCTGGGATGATGAGATTACCCTGGATCATAATGTTATCCTGAATGATGCGCAGGCTGTAGCCTCCACTCTTTCCTCGGGAGACACAGTGAAGGTCAGCGAGGTTTTCCATACCCTTCTGATTAAGTCTGCCAATGACTGCGCGGTAATCCTTGCAGAATACGTTTCCGGGTCGGAGGAGAAGTTTGTACAGAAAATGAACCGGAAGGCAAAGAAACTCGGGGCAACCCACACACATTTCATGAACACCAACGGCCTTCATGATGACGATCATTACACAACGGCTTACGATCTCTACCTGATTTTCCGTGAAGCGGCAAAACGTTCTGTTTTCGTGGATACGGTTTCCATGCAGGATTATACCATGGTCTATACGAATTCCAGGGGGACTAACGTCAGCGAATATATGGAGAGTACGAACCATTATCTCCTCAATGAATACCCGGTACCGGAAGGTGTTACCATGTTCGGCGGGAAGACAGGAACGACCTCTCTGGCCAAATCCTGCCTGATTCTCATGACTGAAAATAAAGCCGGAAACCGCTTTTTTTCAATAGTTCTCGGAGCTCCGAACAAAGAGGAACTGTACCAGTCCATGACGGCCCTTCTGGAAAAAATACCAAATTAAAGGTTGTGATTTCTTCTTGGATAATCTATAATCTAAGAAAGGATACAAGCTTTATGTGTCCAATATCAGCTATAAGGAGGAGATTGACATGATCGATATTATTGCAGGCTCAAAAGGAAAAGGAAAGACAAAGATCCTCATACAGAGAGTGAACGATGATATCAAAGTTGCACATGGCACCATCGTATATCTCGACAAGAACTTTAAGCAGATGTATAAGCTCAGTAATCAGATCCGTTTGATTGTGGTTCCGGAGTTTGATATAATTGATACTGATATGTTTATTGGCTTTATTTCAGGGATTCTTTCCCAGGATCATGACCTGGAGAAGGTTTATCTTGACAGTTTTCTGACGATTGCATCCATCGAGGATAATGAAGCCCTTGATAAGACCATCGGTATTCTGGAGAAGATATCGGCCAAGTTTGATGTGGACTTTGTGATCAGTGCCTCTCTGGACAAGCATGAGCTTCCTGAGAGACTGCAGGCATTTGTGTCGGAAGCACTGTAGAGTCCGACCCATACATTTAAGTGTATTTTTCTTATATAACTATTACATATTGAATAATCAGAGATGCCTCATAGCTATTATGGGGCTTTCTTTTAGATTGGAGACTCCTTTGGGAGTCCGACCGGATGATATTAATGAATCCGGCTGGTGACAATAATGGCGGAAGCGAATCAGAGTACAGACAAACCGAAACGGACCCGAAAGCGTTCCGGGAGAAAATTTCATATTGATCTCAATATCGGTACGGTTGCCTTTCTCCTTGTTGTGATATACATCATGGCTTATATTATCAGCTATATCGGTAAGGATAAGATGGCGATTTATGAAGTGAGCCAGAGTGATATCGTAGACAGCATCGAGGGGAACGGTCTGATTCTGCGTAAGGAGAAAGTGGCAAAGCTGGCCAAGGACGGCTATGTCTACTTTTTTGTGAAGGACGGATCCAGAATTCGCAAAAAAGGGCATATATATGCTATAGATACCACCGGGAGAGTCCAGACCTATGTTCAGAAGCTGATCGGTAAAGAAAGAAATGTCAGCAGTGAAGAAAAAGAGCGGATTACAGACTCTCTGAGGGATTTTGGCGAATCCTTTGAGGCCGATGAATTCTCCAATGCCTACGATGCTCATATGAACATCAACCATGAGCTGGCCTCCTACACGGATACCCTCCTGTCCAGACACAGGGATGACATGGAGAAGGTCTGCGGCAAGAATTCCTATGTGGAAGTCCGGTCGAAGAATGAGGGAATCATTACATTCTCCTCCGACGGTCTGGAGAAACAGAAGATTGAATCTGTGACGGCAGACCTTTTTAAGAACCATCCCCATATGACTGAGCTCCGGACTAAGGAGAAGATGAAGAAGGGGGATGTTATCTACCGGGTCGTTCTGAACCAGAGATGGAGGCTTATGATTCCCGTAAGCAGAGAGCATTACAGGCACCTGAAGAAGCTTCAGAAGAATGGCAAGGAACAGATAAAGATTCTTTTTGAGAAAGATAATTTTGAGACCTGGGCTGAATATGCCTGCACAAAGAATAAAGAGGACTATTATGTAGTCCTGCTCTTTGACAATTACGTGCAGCGCTATATCAATCAGCGTTATCTGCGTGTCAAGTTAATTCTTTCGGAGACAGAGGGACTCAAGATTCCCACCAGTTCTCTGGTGGACAAGGATGTTTACAAGGTTCCCCTCTCCCTGTTATATGCCGGAAGCAAATCGAAAGAGAAGAACCAGGTCTATATTCTTCGTAAGGAGAAAGGGAAAAATACCCTCACAAGGAGGGAAGTGAGGGTGTACCTGACCGATGAAGAGTTCGCCTATATCAGTGACGATTCTCTGGCGAAAGGGGAGATCCTTTCCGATCCGGAGAAATCGGAGAAGTTCGAACTGGAAGAGACGGAAGTACTGCAGGGAGTATATGTTGTGAACCGTGGATTTACGGTCTTTAAGAACATTGTTATTCTGGAGAAGAATGATGACTACTGTATTGTTTCTGCCGAGAATTCCGAGGTGGAACTCTATGACCGTATTATCCTGAACGGATCTACAGCTAAAGAAGGAAGAACCATCTATTGATATCAGGAGATGATATATTTATGCTGGTAAAGAATCGTAATGAAGTACTTAATAAGATAGAAGCCGCCTGCAGGAGAGCGGGAAGAAACCCGGAAGATATTACCCTGGTGGCAGTGAGCAAGACAAAGCCTCTCAGCGACATCGAGGAACTGATCCCTGCCGGACAATTGGATTTCGGGGAAAACTATGTCCAGGAACTTGTGGAGAAATACCGGAATGTATCGGTTCCGGTACGCTGGCACATGATTGGACATCTTCAGACTAATAAAGTGAAACAGATCATTGATAAGACGGTTTTGATCCATTCGGTAGATTCTCTGCATCTGGCCGAGAGGATTGAGAAGGAGGCAGCCAGGAGAGAGATCCGGGCGGATATCCTGATTCAGGTCAATATTGCTGAGGAAGAGACCAAATACGGCATCAGCGATGAAGAGCTGTTTGCCCTGGTCCGCAGTATTGCCGGACTGCCTCATGTTCATGTGCGAGGCCTCATGACCAGTGCCCCCTATGTGACAGATCCCGAAAAAAATCGCTGTTATTTCGCAAAATTACATAAATTATTTGTTGACATCAGAGACAAAAACATTGATAATGTAGATATGGATTTTTTGTCTATGGGAATGACAAATGATTATGAAGTTGCGATAGAAGAAGGTGCTAACATGGTCCGCGTGGGGACAGGCATCTTTGGAGAGCGGGATTACAGCAGTTAGCAGTTTATGGAGGTAGATCTGTATGGGCAAGTTAGCAGAGAAATTTTTTAGCATGATGCGCTTCAACGACGACGAAGAAGATTACTATGAGGAGTATGAAGAGTATCCGGAATTAGAAGAGGTCGAAGTCACAGGGTTGGATCATTCGCCGGAAGAAGAGGAATATGAAGAATATGAGGAGCCGGAGAGCAAACCCTTCATTTCCTTCCGCCGTAAGAGAAAAGAGAGAGATCAGCATCAGGATCAGGAAGTTGCCGACCATTCGACCAATGTAGTTCCATTTAACACATCCGTAGAAGAAGGTGAAGTTGTGAAAGTTATCAGACCACAGACATTTAATGAAGCCCAGCTCGTAGCAGACTTCCTCAAAGAGGGAAAGACGATTGTTGTGAATCTGGAAGGGATAGAGATCAGCCAGGCTCAGAGAATTATTGATTTTATCGGAGGAGCCAGCTTTGCGGTTGACGGAACTTTAAGAGCCATCTCCAATAACATATTTATCGTAGCTCCCGGCAATATTGAAGTATCCGGAGATCTCCGGGATGAGATCGTGAATGATGATATGTTATCCCCTGAATTAAGCAAGTTCTGATTCCGGGAGCTGCCTTGCAGCACAGCATTTTGTTATAGCTTTTGATTTTTTACATCATTAACATGGAATAATGAAGCGGGCAATACAGTGTCATACTGGATGTCCGCTTAAATGTTTGCAGGAGTATATGTATTATGTCTGATAGTAGAATTCAGGTAAATGCCGATGGGAGACAAGCTTATGATATTGTGATCCGGGAGCATTTCTACGGACTTCTGGAGGAGATGCCCAGACTGAACTCTCCCGAGAGAAAAGTATGTATTGTTACCGACAGACAGGTGGCATCCTATTATCTCCAGCCGGTCTTTGAAATGCTTCAGAATATCTGTTTTGCAGTGAAAGTATTTGTCTTTGAAGCCGGAGAGAAGAGTAAGAATCTGGATACTGTCCGCCGGCTATATGAGTTCCTGATCCGCAACGGTTATGACAGGAAAGATATGTTGATCGCCCTGGGAGGGGGTGTAGTGGGAGACCTTACCGGTTTCACTGCTGCAACCTATCTGCGGGGGATCGATTATGTCCAGATTCCCACCAGTCTTCTCGCCCAGGTGGACAGCAGCATCGGTGGAAAGACCGGCGTAGATTTCAGTCAGTATAAAAACATGGTTGGTGCCTTCTACATGCCCAAACTGGTCTATATCAATATTGATACGCTGACCACCCTGTCCGAGAGACAGTATAACAGCGGCCTGGGGGAAGTGATTAAACACGGCCTGATCCGTGATCCCGACTATTACCGCTGGGTGAGGGACAACAGGGAGAGAATCGCTGCCAGAGAACCATCTGCCATGGCAGTTATGGTGGAAGGAAGCATAAAAATCAAAAAAGCGGTGGTGGAGGAGGATCCCAGAGAGACCGGAATCAGGGCATTGCTCAATTTCGGTCATACCCTGGGTCATTCCCTGGAGAAATGTCTGGATTTCTCCTACACCCACGGAGAATGCGTGGGCATGGGCTGTCTTCTGGCTGCCGCAATTTCTGCCCGGCGTGGTATGATTTCCGGAGAAGATCTCAGGAAGATCGGAGAATTGTTCCACTATTTCCGCTTTCCGGATATACCCGATACCATTTCTCCGGAAGATATCGTCCGGGATACCCGGTATGATAAAAAGATGGAGCACGGTGTCATAAAGTTTATTCTCCTTGACCGGATCGGAGAGGCAGTGATACGAAGAGATGTGACGCAGGAAGAGATGCTTACGGCATTCCGGGTGATTCAGGAGGCAGATTATGATAAAGAATAGGTTCCTTTGGATTCTGATTCCTGTTCTGGTCTTGCTGGATCAATGGTCCAAGTTTTGGGCAATCCGGGTCCTTAAGCCCGGGAAAGTTATTCCGATCATTAAAAATGTTTTGGAACTTACCTATGTCGAGAACCGCGGAGCGGCTTTCGGCATCCTGCAAAACAGGCAGATCTTTTTCCTTCTCATCACACTGGCAGTTCTGGCCGGTATTTTGCTGGTTATGCGAAGGATGCCGGACAACAGAAGATATCTCCCGCTTTCCCTGTGCCTCGTTTTCGTGGCTTCCGGGGCGGTGGGGAATATGATCGACCGGATGGTCCGCCATTATGTCGTTGATTTTATTTATTTTAAACCCATTGATTTTCCGGTGTTTAATGTTGCGGATATCTATGTGACTGTATCAGCCGGACTTTTAATCCTGCTGTTCTTCTTTTACTATAAAGAGGAGGAACTGGAGCAGGTTATTCCGGGAAAGAAAAGGTAGGCAGACATGGAACAGGCAGATCAGAACTATCAGTATATTGTGGGAGACGAGCAGGATGGAATGAGGCTGGATCAGTTCCTTTCCGGGGAATTATCGGAACATTCCAGGTCATATATTCAAAAGCTCTGCAAAGAAGGCAGAGCAACCCTGAACGGACGGACCGTCAAGCCCTCTGCCAGGATACGGGTGGATGATGCTGTAGGCCTTTTAATACCACCGGCCAGGGAGCTTATGGTTCTCCCGGAGGATATCCCTCTTGATATCCTTTATGAAGATGAGGATCTTCTCATTGTCAACAAGCCCAAAGATATGGTGGTACATCCGTGCCCGGGACGGTATTCCGGGACGCTGGTCAATGCCCTTCTGGCTCATTGTCAGGGGAACCTTTCCGGGATTAACGGAGTACTCCGCCCGGGAATCGTCCACCGGATTGATAAAGATACGACGGGTCTTCTGCTGGTATGTAAGACAGATCTGGCTCACCGGAGCCTTGCAGACCAGCTGAAAGACCACAGCATTACCCGCAGATATCAGGCCATCGTATGGAATAACATCCCCGAAGAAAGCGGCACGGTGGATAAACCGATCGGCCGCTGCCGGACTGACCGAAAGAAGATGGCGGTGGATCCGGAAAGAGGAAAGAGGGCTGTGACACACTATCGTGTACTTGACCATCTGAACCGGAAATGGAATCATATCGAATGCCGGCTGGAGACGGGAAGAACGCACCAGATCCGGGTCCATATGGCCAGCATCGGCCACCCCCTTCTGGGGGATCCGGTCTACGGCCCCAGGACATCCGGGACAGCTGCTTCTAACCTCACCGGCCAGTGCCTCCATGCCGG
>CACXGS010000378.1 GCA_902767195.1 uncultured Lachnospiraceae bacterium
GCATCATAAACAGGGTTACATGCCTCGCGATGCTGGAAGAAGACGTCGCCGTTCTCATGAGAACCGCGCATAGCCGGATTCTCAGGATTCAGTGCATGCTCACGGAATGCTTCAACAGCCTCCATGTTGCACATTTCCTTAAGATCCTCATAGTCCCATGTCTCAATCTTCTGAATCTCATGGGATGTACGGAATCCGTCAAAGAAGTTGATGAAAGGAACCTTGCCCTCGATAGCAGACAGATGAGCAACCGGGCTTAAGTCCATAACTTCCTGAGGATTACTCTCGGCTAACATAGCAAAACCGGTCTGACGACATGCGTATACGTCAGAGTGGTCACCGAAAATATTCAGGGACTGGGCAGATACTGTTCTGGCAGACACATCAAATACACAGGGAAGCTGCTCAGCGGCGATCTTGTACATGTTGGGAATCATGAGAAGAAGACCCTGAGAAGCAGTGAATGTCGTGGTGATGGCTCCGGCAGCAAGGGATCCGTGTACAGTACCTGCGGCGCCGGCCTCAGATTGCATCTCACAGACTACAACCTGATTGCCAAAAATGTTCTCCAATCCTGCAGCTGACCACTGGTCAATGACATCAGCCATGGGACTGGATGGAGTGATCGGATAGATACCGGCAACTTCAGTGTAGGCATAAGCTACATGAGCCGCAGCAGTATTTCCATCCATAGATTTTTTAGCTCTGGGCATAATTCAGTCCTCCTTGTAAATGATAAAATACAATTGTGAATCATAATTGTAATAAAAATTTTATCATTAATTCGTATCAATGTAAAGCGATTGCAAGGCTGTTTCTGGCAAAGGAACGAAATATTTTCCTGTCAATTTTATTTCATAGTCTGCTTTCTAACAGTCTGCAGCAG
Organism: uncultured Lachnospiraceae bacterium; assembly: GCA_902767195.1. The sequence goes on from CACXGS010000378.1 coordinate 887, forward strand.
AAATCAATTCAGCATTCCCAGCAAAATACCGATACACAAAAAGGGCCCAAGTGCGAAAACATCTTTTCTTCCTTTTTTCCCGGCAGAAAGAAGAATGAGGGAACAGACCCCGGCAAGCATGATCCCGACTGTCGCCGCAAACATGATCTTACGTACCCCGAGAAGAAAACCGGCAGCCGCCATTAGTTTCACATCTCCTCCTCCGATCCCTCCTCCGGTCATCAGAGCCACCAGAAAAAAGAAGCCGCTGACGCAGAAAAGCCCGGCAAAACGCCAGGCTATCTCAGGTTCTCTCACACAGAAGCTGTCGGCAATCCCCAGTCCTAACAGCATAAGGTTCTTCCAGTCGGCAATCCGGCCGGTCTTCATGTCCTGCAACGATACTGACAGCAGAACAGCTCCTGCAAATATGTATAATATTATATGGAATAACTGTCCCATTTCGATCAACACTCCTTCTAAAGGTTCCATCTGTTTCGTAGAGTATATCACATTTTCATCGAAATGGAAATATTTTACATTTTATTATTCCGGTTTTTTCTTCTCCTGTTTCTGCTCCTCTGTCTGCTCCTCTACCGTCTCAGTTTCTGTGGCAGTGGCCTGTGCTGAGGAATGTTCTTCATAGGTCTTAAAGTACAGATTGGATCCATCCTTCTTTTTCATATCCGTCTGGAAAAACAGATAATCATGGTCTTCCGCATTCAGTACCCCGTCTATGGCTCCAAGCCCGGGATTACAGATGGGTCCCGGGGGCAGTCCTTTATGAAGGTAAGTGTTATAGGGCGATTCGACCTTCAGATCGTTGTGATATACCTTCTGCTTCCCGTAAAGGCCCTTGGTCACGGCATAGACTACGGTAGAGTCCAGCTGGAGTTTCATGCCTTTGTCCAGACGGTTCTGAAGCACACCGGCTACCGTCGGGTACTCCTCCTCCAGGATGGTCTCCTTCTGGATCAGAGAAGCACGGATAATCACCTCTTCCGGACTCATGCCCATAGCTTCCGCCCGGTCCATTCTGGTCTTGTCAAAATGCTTCTCAAAATTGGTCAACATGTCCATAATCAGGTCCTGTGATGTCATGCTTTCGTCCAGATAGTAGGTGTCCGGATAGAGAAAACCCTGCAGAGTATAGTCCACCGAGTCTTTATCGGGAAGAGCATCAGCGAAAGCAAAATCACCGGAATAATTCTTCACGGCATTCAGGAATTCTCCTGCCTTCACAAAGCCCTGTTCCTCCAGACGCCGGGCAATCTGTTCCACGCTGTAGCCCTCCGGAACCATCAATATATTTTTACCTTTCCTGGCCGCCTCTTTGGACATCACTTTTATGATTTCCTCCAGAGACATGCCCCGGCTGACTTCAAAAGTTCCGTAGCGGATGGTTTTCTCTCCTCTTGTCCGATATGCCTTGAGAAGGAATGGCAGGTGATACCGGATCACTCCTGCTTCCACCAGTTTGTCGGCAATCTCCCGGATATCATCCCCCTTATCAATGGTGATGGTAACCATCTCACCCTCACCGGTACTCTTGCGATAGTATTCTTTTGCCATCAGCCCTCCCAGAAGAAGGGCAGCTACAAGGAGAAGTCCGAGAATCCCCAGGAAAAACACCCGGAAAAAGACTCTCGGGCTGCTTTCCTCCTCTTCCATTCCTCTATTCTTCTTTCGCGGTCTGCGGTCTTTCCTGTCCAGACGGCTTTTGATCTCCTCCATGTTTTGTCTTTCTCTATCCTCCATATCTGACTCCTCTTTTGCGTTTCCGGGAGTTTAATTTTTTGAGTCTTCCCTGCGGTTTACTTTCTTTTTGTATTTCGTTATACTGTATTAATAACGATTCGAAGGGTGTATTATTATGACTTCTCCCACATATTGTATTCATTTATTTCTGGCGGAACCCATAGCGGAGCAGTACGCCAGCCATATCCGGTGCCACACATTTAATTATATCATATATAAACACAATTCAGAAGTCCCCCTTACACACTCTATGCTTCTTTCTCACCGGGGACCTTCTCTGCAGCAGACAGGAGAAAATGAAAACAGAGATATTCTCCTATGTGATACAGACCGGCTGCTTGAGCAGGCCGGCCGGATTCCCTGTCCCCGCATCGCCGTTTCCCACAGCGCCAATAAGGGAGAGAGTCTTATGTCTTGTCCCTGGCTGATCTGTTCCCCCGAAGCTCTGAATGAGCATTTCCTGAATCAGGTCTGGTGCAGGTATCACAAGTATCCCATAAGCATCCTTGAGACAGAGCGATGTATTCTCCGGGAGCTGACCCTTTCGGACCTGCCCGGTCTCATGAAACTGCAGGAGGAGAACGATTCAGACCCTTCCGCCTGCTTTTTCCCGCCGGAGCTTTTTCCGGAGGAAGCGGAAAAATATTTGAATAACTACATCAACCAGCAGTATCCTTTCTACGGTTACGGTTACTATGGGATTCTCCTCAGGCAGCCTGCAGAGCATCCTCTGATTGGCATCATCGGTTTATCCGCCACTGCCACAGAAGACAGGGAAGAGGAAACAGGCACCGAGATTGGCTATGCCCTGCTGGAAAAATATCAGGGCAGGGGAATCTGCTCCGAGATTCTCCCCGCCCTGCTTAAGTATATTCAATTCTATTACAGTCCGGATCCTGTCGTAGCCAGAATCCGCAGAGACAACATTGCCTCCATCCGTCTTGCTTCGAAGAATCTTCTTGACATCATTCTGACAGATCCGTGATAAACATGGCATCGCCGAAGGAAAAGAAACGATAGCGGCGTTCCACCGCTTCCCTGTAAGCGGCCAGGATATGCTCTCTTCCCGCCAGTGCCGACACCAGCATCAACAAAGTTGATTCCGGCAGATGAAAGTTGGTGATCAGCGCATCGATGCATTTAAACCGGTATCCGGGGTAAATGAAAATCTTGGTATCACCACTGCCCGCATGGACCACACCGTTATCATCAGTTACGGTCTCCAGGGTTCTGGTGGAGGTGGTTCCCACGGAAATAACCCTGCCGCCGCCTTCTTTGATCCGGTTGATGCAGGATGCCGCATCTTCCGTTACCTGGTACCATTCAGAGTGCATCTCATGCTCCAGTACATTGTCCACCTTTACCGGCCGGAACGTGCCAAGGCCAACATGGAGGGTAATCCGCACCACCGGTATTCCCATGGCTTCGATATCAGCAAGGAGTTCCTCTGTGAAATGAAGTCCCGCCGTTGGCGCTGCCGCTGACCCGTCATATCTGGCATAGACCGTCTGATAACGGTTCCTGTCCTGAAGCTTGTGTGTGATATAGGGGGGAAGGGGCATCTGGCCTAACCGGTCCAGCACCTCCTCAAAAATTCCCTCATAATAGAAACGCACATGCCGGTTCCCGTCCGGAAGCACCTCCAGGATCTCTCCCGTAAGTTCTCCGTCTCCGAAAACCACCCGGCTTCCTTCGCGAAGTTTCTTTCCCGGTCTGACCAGGGTCTCCCATACATCTTTTTCCTTACGCTTCAGAAGAAAAATCTCTGCCTTCCCTCCGCTGTTTTCCCTCATTCCGATCAGACGGGCCGGAATGACCCGGGTATCATTGATCACCAGACAGTCGCCGGGTTTCAGATAGTCCTTAATATCACGGAATATCCGGTGCTCTATCTGCCCTGTGTTCTTATCCAGCACCATCAGCCTGGAAGAAGACCGGTCTTCTAAAGGATCCTGGGCAATCAGCTCTTTGGGAAGGTCAAAAGTAAAATCACTTGTTCTCATATTTATGCACGCAGTTCTACGCCAATCTTCTCGAGCTCATTCAGGATCTTGTCGACAATCTTGTTAACTTCCGAAGCCTCCAGGCTCCGCTCCGGCGAACGGAATACCAGACTGAAAGCCACAGACTTCTTGCCGGGCCCGACCTGAGCTCCCTCGTAAACATCAAACAAGGTCACACTCTCCATCAGCTTTCCGCCCCTGGCGTGCATGATCTTCTCCACCTGTCCCACGAAAACGGACTTATCCATAACCAGACTTAAATCTCTGTTTACAGCCGGGAATTTGGCCACTCCATGGTACTTGCGGTCAAAGGTCGCTTTTTCAACCAATACCGGAAGATCCAGTGCTGCTACGTAAGGTTCGCAGTTCTTCATGTCATAATTGGCACAGACTGCCGGGTGGATCTGACCGATATAGCCGGCATATACACCCTCCACCATCACAAGGGCCTGTCTTCCCGGGTGAAGGAAGGTCTTCTCATGGGTCGGCTCGAATTCCACTTTGCCCTCAAGGCCAAGCTTTAAGAACATCTCCTCAAGGACTCCCTTAAGCAGGAAGAAGTCTCCGTCGCCATACATACCAAGGACAAGTCTTTTTCTCTCTTCCGGCAGTTCCGTCAGCGGAAGTGCCTTGGGAAGATAGACATTGCCGATCTCATACAGGCGGACATCTTTATTTCTATGGTTAAAATTAGTTGCCAGTGAAGTCAGCATACCATTCAGCTCCACGGTACGCATGATACTGTAATCCTCTCCCAGAGGATTGGCAATGACAACGGCATTCCTCAACTCATCATCGGGGTCCATAAGGAGCTTGTCAAACACTTTGGGACTCTCAAAGGAGAAACACATGCCGCCACTGAAACCATTCTGCTCTGCCAGATCCCGGAGAGTGTCCTCCACTCTGGCCGCGAAGGTCTTCTTTCCCGCTGTGGCTTCCCCGTGGGGAAGGGTTGTGGGGATGTTGTCATAACCGAAAAATCTTGCCACTTCTTCTGCCATATCCGCACTGCAGCGAAGATCCTGGCGGAAGGAAGGAATGTGGAGCATATTTGTCTCTTTATCGTAATCAATCTCAAGGCGTTTAAAATAATCGAGCATAGTCTCTTCCGGGACTTCGGTGCCAAGAAGCTTATTATATTTATCCGGCTCAAAGGGGAGGAAGACTTCCTCCACCGGGTTCGGATATACATCCACGACACCCGCTACCACATCGCCGGCATCCAGCTCCTCGATCAGCTGACAGGCACGATTGATGGCCGCCAGAGCATTCTCCGGATCCAGACCTTTCTCAAACTTGCCGGAGGCATCGGTTCTCATACCGATTCTCTTGGAAGAAAGGCGGATGTTGGTTCCGTCGAAATTCGCCGCTTCAAAGAGGAGGGTCTTGATATCATCGGTAACCATGGAGTTCTCTCCACCCATGATACCGGCAATTCCTACCGGGCCTTCCGCATCATTGATCATAAGAACATCATGGTCCAGTTTGCGTTCCTGTCCGTCCAGCGTTGTAAAAACATCACCGTCTTCTGCTCTCTTAACAATAATCTTGCGGCCGCGGATCTTATCCATGTCGTAAGCATGCATGGGCTGACCGTACTCTTCCATCACATAATTGGTAATGTCTACCAGGTTGTTGATGGGACGGATTCCCATGGCAGCCAGCCTTCTCTGCATCCATTCCGGTGAGGGGGCAAGGCGGATATTCTCCACCACTCTGGCTGTGAATCTGGGACAGAGGTCCTCATCTTTAATCTCAACAGAAATATAATCGGCAGCGTTCCCCTCTTTTCCTGTCTCCGTCACCTGAGGCGGATAGAAAGGCTTCTCAAAAGTAGCCGCAGCTTCTCTTGCCATGCCGATCATTGAGAAGCAGTCCACACGGTTACTGGTAATCTCAAACTCAACGACTGCGTCATGGAGCCCCAGGGCTTCCACGGCGTCATCACCCGGTTTAACATCCTTCGACGAATCAAAAATATATATTCCGTTCTCCGGTGCTTCCGGATACATATCCCGGCTGCTTCCCAGCTCTTCAATGGAGCACATCATTCCGTAGCTCATAACCCCTCTGAGTTTACCCTTTTTAATCTTGATACCGCTCTCGGGATTGGGGCTTCCGTCATGTCCTCCGGCAACCTTTCCGCCGTCAAGAACGACAGGAACCAGGATTCCTTCTGTCACATTGGGAGCTCCCGTTACAATCTGAACAGTCTCGTCTCCGATGTCCACCTGACATACAATCAGCTTGTCAGCATCCGGATGTTTCTCGATCTTTACAACTTTTCCTACAACAATTTTCTCAAGATTCTTGTCAAGGTATACTGCATTCTCTACATGAGAACCTGACAGAGTCATCTTATCAACGTATTCCTGAACCGTGCAGTCCAGGTCAGGTACATATGCTTTTATCCATGAAATCGGTGTATTCATTGTCTGTTCTCTCCTTCCCTAGAACTGCTTTAAGAATCTGATATCATTCTCATAGAGCAGTCTCATATCATCAATCTCGTATTTGAGCAGTGTAATTCTCTCAAGGCCGATACCAAAGGCAAATCCGGAATACTGCTCCGGGTCAATGCCGCAGTCCGACAATACCTTTGGATGAACCATGCCACAGCCAAGGATCTCAATCCAGCCGCTGCCCTTACACATACGACATCCCTTGCCGCCACATTTGAAACAGCTGACGTCTACCTCAGCGCTGGGCTCGGTAAAGGGGAAATGATGGGGGCGGAATTTGACTTTGGTTTCAGGACCAAAGAATTCCACGGCCCACTGCTGGAGGGTTCCCTTCAAATCGGCAAAGGTAATACCCTTGTCCACTACAAGCCCTTCCACCTGATGGAAAGAAGGAGAGTGAGTTGCGTCTACTTCATCAGAACGAAATACTCTGCCGGGTGCAATCATGCGGATGGGCATCTTTCCGGTCTCCATAATCCTGGCCTGAAC
>CACXGS010000379.1 GCA_902767195.1 uncultured Lachnospiraceae bacterium
ACGGTTCATACCCGTGGTGTCGCTGGTTCGAATCCAGTTCCCGCTATTTACAGGTCCGAGATATCGGGCCTTTCTTTTATATTACAGGTTTTTGTCCTTAACCTTTTTAGTATCCGGAGAGATGTTCCATAAGATTAATCAATTCGCGGGAAAATATCATATGATCAAAGAGGGAGACAAGGTCCTGATCGGTCTCTCGGGAGGGGCGGATTCGGTATGTCTGGCAAGGTATTTGCTGACAGTCAGAGACTCACTCTCTGTCAGGCTTCATGCCGTGCATGTGAATCACATGCTCAGGGGAGAGGAGTCGGAAGAAGACCAGTCCTTTGTAGAAGCTTTTTGCAGGGAAAATGAGATTCCCCTGACGGTAGCAAAGGAAGATGTCATCCGCTATGCAGAGAATCACAGGCTTTCTCTGGAAGAAGCGGGCAGAGAGATTCGTTATTATGAGTTCAACCGGATTGCGGACCGGATGGATTGTGACCGGATTGCTGTGGCCCACCACCGCGGGGATCAGGCGGAGACCATTCTTTTCCGGCTGATCCGCGGAACAGGAATCAGCGGACTGAAAGGGATGGAGCCGGTTAACGGCAGGCTGATCCGGCCTCTTCTATCCGTGGACCGGGAAGAAATCCTTAATATTCTCTCTGCTCTTTCTCAGGAATACAGGGAAGACAGCAGCAATGCCAGTACCGACTACCACAGGAATTGTATCCGGCACCTTATTCTTCCTGAAATGATCCGGATGAATGCCGGTGCCCAGGAACATATCGCGGGGCTTTCCGAGAGGGTTATGGAGCTGGAAGAATACCTGGTGCCTGTTATACAGGCTTCCTATGAGAAATACACCGGGAAGACCTGGAAAGATTCCTGTCCTTCCGGGATTCTGGTCAGAGAAGAGCTGTCGAAAGAGCCAGCTTTTATCCGGCGCGAGATTCTCAGGGAAGCAATGGGAGAGGCCGCCGGAAAGAAAAAGGATATCGGCCGGATTCATATCGACTCCCTGGAGGAGCTTCTGTCCAATCGGGCAGGAAAACAGATTTTTCTTCCTTATCATATCAAAGCACTGCGAAAGCCCGAGGGTCTGGTCATTTACCGGGACACAGGTTCCCGGCCCGGGGAGACAGATCCGGGAAAAGAGGCCCTGACGGAAGGGATTCCTCTTTCTCTGAGGGGGCAGCTGCCGGCAGTAGTGAAAACTGCGGGACTGACGATCCGAATGGAAAGGATCGAAAAAAAGATGCTTCCTTTTATAAAAACAGAAGAGGGGCATTGTCGGGTGCTCCTTGATTATGATAAAATCAATAAAGACCTCTGCATCCGAACCCGAAGGCCGGGGGATTATTTTATTATGGATTCCCTGGGCCACCACAAGCTTTTGAAGCGGTATTTCATTGATGAGAAAATACCGCAGATCCAAAGGGAGACAAGACTTCTTGTTGCATCGGATTCTCATGTGCTGTGGATGGAAGACGGCAGGGTCACTGAGAACGCAAAGATAACCGGGACAACCAGATATGTTCTGCATATTGACATTAGGAAGGAGACTGAAAATGAACGAAAACATCAGCGTATTGATTCCGGAGGAGACCATTAACAGGAAGATTGAGGAACTGGGAGCGCAGATCAGCCGCGACTATGAAGGGAAGGAAGTACATATTATCTGTATCCTCAAAGGAGGGGTGTTCTTCGCCTGTGAGCTGGCAAAAAGAATTACAGTGCCGGTATCGCTTGATTTCATGCAGGTATCCAGTTACGGTAACGAAACCAAGAGCTCAGGCATTGTCCGGATCATGAAGGATCTGGATGACACCATAGAGAATAAAGACGTTCTTATAGCAGAGGATATTATTGATTCCGGTAAAACACTCCATTACCTTATTCCCGTACTGCAGCAGAGGAATCCGGCTTCCATAAAGCTCTGTGCACTGCTTAACAAGCCGGACAGAAGAGAAGTTGAAGTGAAGATTGATTATCTCGGTTTTGATATACCGGATGAATTTGTGATCGGCTACGGTCTGGACTATGCCCAGAGATACAGAAACCTTCCTTATATTGGTGTGGTGAACGGTGTCGAGTAGATGGACCGGGTCCGATGGAAACTTAGAGATCACGCGGAAAGGAGCAGCATGTGAATAGAAGCTTTAATATCGGAAGATTTTTGATTATTATGCTGGCTATGGCAGCGTTTTATCTGGCATTCCGGTATGCTGCCGGGGAAATGCCGGCGACACTTGATTCTAAAGAATATACCTATCAGGATTTTGTGAAGGATGTGGATGCTTCCAAAGTCAGGGAGATTGAAATCATCCAGAACTCCCAGGTGCCTACGGGTGCTGTGGTTGTCACCAGGAAGGATGAGAGCCGGGAGACCGTTTATGTAACCGACGTCAATCCGGTAATCCAAATGGCTGAAAGCAAAAATCTGCCCTGCATCGTGAGAGATGTTAAAGAGACGGGATCCATTCTGACAACAATTCTGCCCTGGGCCGGAGCCCTGTTTTTTGTCATTCTCCTGATGATCATGATGAACCGGTCTGCAGGAGGAGGAGCCAATTCCCGGATGATGAACTTCGGGAAGAGCAGGGCACAGATGAATGATCCCCGTAAAAATAATATCACTTTCCGGGATGTGGCCGGACTCCAGGAGGAGAAAGAAGAACTGGAAGAAGTTGTGGACTTTTTGAAAGATCCGCGGAAGTATTCGGAAATGGGAGCCAGGATTCCCAAAGGAATCATCCTGGTAGGACCTCCGGGAACCGGAAAGACTTTGCTCGCCAAAGCTGTGGCGGGAGAATCCGGTGTTCCCTTCTTCAGTATCTCCGGTTCCGACTTTGTTGAAATGTTTGTAGGCGTAGGAGCCTCCCGTGTGAGAGATCTTTTCGAGCAGGCCAAGCATAATGCACCCTGTATCGTCTTTATTGACGAGATTGATGCAGTGGCAAGACGAAGAGGAAGCGGACTGGGAGGAGGTCATGACGAGCGGGAACAGACCCTCAACCAGCTGCTCGTGGAGATGGACGGATTCGATACCAACAGCGGGATTATTGTTATGGCTGCCACCAACCGGGTGGACATTCTGGATCCGGCAATCTTAAGACCCGGAAGATTTGACCGCAAGGTCAGTGTGGGAAGCCCGGATGTGAAAGGAAGAGAAGAGATTCTCAAAGTTCATTCCAGAGGAAAGAAGCTTAGCGATGAGGTGGATCTCCATCAGATCGCCAGAACGACTCCCGGTTTTTCCGGAGCGGATCTGGAGAATCTGATGAACGAGGCAGCCATCGGAGCGGCGGGGGCCAACAAACATTTCATTCAGATGGAGGATATCCGGAAAGCATTTATTAAGGTAGGAATCGGAACGGAGAAAAAGAGCAGACTGATTCCGGAGAAAGAACGGCGGATTACTGCTTACCATGAATCAGGTCATGCCATTCTCTTCCATCTTCTGCCGGATGTGGGACCGGTCTACACAGTCTCCATCATCCCTACAGGGATCGGCGCAGCAGGATACACCATGCCTCTGCCGGAGAATGATAATGTGTTTGATACCCGTGGAAAAATGCTTCAGGAAATCAAGGCAACCATGGGAGGCCGCATCGCGGAGGAGCTGATTTTTGACGATATTACGACCGGTGCTTCTGCCGATATAAAACGTGTGACGGACATCGCCAGAAAAATGGTTGTAAAATACGGAATGTCTGAAGAGCTGGGCTTTCTCAACTATGAAGAAAGCAGCGACGAAGTATTCCTTGGACGTGACCTTGGCCATGCGAGGGCTTTCGGAGAGGAGATCGCCGGAAAGATTGACAGAGAAGTCAAGAAAATTGTCGACATCTGCTATGAAGATGCAAAGAAGATCCTTATTGAAAATATGGATGTCCTTCATAAATGTGCGGCGATGCTTCTTGAGCAGGAGAGGATCAGCAGAGATGAATTTGAGGCACTTTTTACCTTATCTTAAGGTCTTTCGCCCCCCTTCTTTCTTGTCATAATGTATAATTTTTCAAAATGAAGCATAATAAAGTTTATGCACACTTGCAGATTGTTCTGTGATAATATAACTTTCGTAACCCCCCCAATACATTTTTAGTTGCTACCCAGTAGCAAAACCTTCTCCAAAAAACGAAGCAGCCCCTTGTGGAGCTGCTTCGTTTTATTTTTTTATAGATCATTGTGCTTTACGCGTTTGGTAGGTTCTCCCAGTCTGGTGATGTACTCTGCATTGACGAATCCTGTCAGCCCCTCGTATTCTCCGGAGGAGACAGTGACAAAGGCAAATCGATTACCATTATTGCCATCCGTAAACTCTGACACCTGAAGATGTGTCATGGGAGGGAGGTCGACAGTGCCGTTGTCATCTTCTGTATTAGGGGTCTGACGGAGAGTCAGGGAGTTGATTACATCGGCCACATAAGTGACTGTTTCAGCTTCGGTTTCCGGTTCTGAAGCCGTCGTCGTAACTTCTGCTGCTTCTGTCGTGGGATCGGAAACATAGCTTGCAAGATGAATGGAAGCCTGTGCTTTTCTGCTGGGAAGAATAAAATAGAGCACACTGAAACCGGAAAAAACGATTCCGGTGATGAATATCGCGCAAAGCAGAGACACTGCGATTTTTTTCAGCATAAATCATCCTCCTGTCCCGCCGGTTTATGGTTGCCGGCTCTTTGTCGAGGTTATTTTATCACAGGAAGACCATCTGGTCAAAAGGACTTTCCCGGAATCCGCCGATTTGCCGGTTGACAATTTCCCGGTGCTGTTATATCATAAGTGCTGTGTAAAAACAAGATGGAGACAGTAAGCAGGATTGCTTTTTGCATTCATCCTTCATGCTGGGATGGATGCTTTTTTATATCACAAGGAGGTCCCCTATGTATAAGAAGGTTTCGACGAATCTGGATTTCGTTAAACGGGAAAAAGAAACAGTCCAATTCTGGAATGATAATGATATCTTCCGGAAGAGCATGAAGATCCGGGAAGGCTGTCCGGCCTACACTTTTTATGACGGGCCGCCTACAGCTAACGGAAAGCCGCATATCGGTCACGTTCTGACCCGTGTCATCAAAGACATGATTCCCAGATACCATACCATGAAAGGGGAGATGGTTCCGAGGAAGGCCGGATGGGATACCCATGGACTCCCTGTGGAGCTGGAAGTAGAAAAGCAGCTTGGCCTGGACGGGAAGGAGCAGATCGAGGAATACGGCCTGGATCCCTTCATTAGAAAATGTAAAGAATCGGTATGGACCTACAAGGGTATGTGGGAGGATTTCTCCGGCACCGTAGGTTTTTGGGCTGACATGGATGACCCCTATGTTACCTATCATGATGATTACATTGAGTCCGAGTGGTGGGCCTTGAAAGAAATCTGGAACAAAGGCCTTCTGTACAAGGGATTTAAGATTGTTCCCTACTGCCCGCGCTGTGGGACACCTCTCTCTTCTCATGAGGTGGCACAGGGATACAAGACCGTGAAGGAGCGGTCTGCCATCGTTCGTTTTAAAGTGAAAGAGGAAGATGCTTATTTCCTGGCATGGACTACAACACCATGGACTCTGGCCAGCAATATCGCCCTCTGTGTGAATCCGGATGCGGAGTATGCCAAAGTGAAGGCAGTGGACGGATATACTTATTATATGGCAAAAGAGCTGCTTGACCAGGTCCTTGGAGAATTGACAGATGACGACAGTCCGGCTTATGAGATCCTGGAGACCATGACAGGAAAAGACCTGGAATATAAAGAATACGAGCCTTTATATCAGTGTGCGGCAGATGTTGCTGCCAAACAGCATAAGAAAGCTTTCTTTATTTACTGTGACAACTATGTCACTATGACAGACGGAACCGGTATCGTTCATATTGCTCCGGCATTTGGTGAAGATGATGCCCGGGTGGGAAGAAAGTATGATGCACCCTTCGTCCAGATGGTGGACGAGGCCGGTGTTATGAGACCGGAGACGCCTTTCGGAGGAATGCGGGCCAAGCCTACCCAGGAAGAGATGGACCACGGTGCAGTAAGTGCCGACCCGGAGATTATCAAAGAGCTTTCCTCCAGAAAGCTTCTCTTTGCCGCTCCCAAGTTTGAACATGACTATCCTCACTGCTGGAGATGCGATACACCACTCTTATATTACGCAAGAGAATCCTGGTTTATCAAAATGACCGCAGTAAAAGAGGATTTAATTCGTAATAATAACACCATCAACTGGATCCCCAAGACGATTGGTACCGGTCGTTTCGGCGACTGGCTGGAGAATATCCAGGACTGGGGCATCTCCAGGAACCGTTACTGGGGCACTCCGCTCA
>CACXGS010000380.1 GCA_902767195.1 uncultured Lachnospiraceae bacterium
AAAACAGTAACCCACTCCGTATACTGTCTTAATATATGGATACGTCTTTGTAAATTTTGCCCGCAGTTTTTTAACCAACGTATCCACACTTCGATATCCTCCTATATAATCAAACCCCCACACAGCATCGAGGATACGGTCTCTCGAGAGCACCATTCCTCTGTGCCGTACAAAATACTCTACCAGGTCAAACTCCTTCGCAGTTACTTTCAGGAGTTCTCCCCCAAGAAATACATTTCTTCCTTCATAATCGATAGAGAGATCACCTACATCTTCTGTGGTAATCTTCTTCTCTCCGATTCTTCTCGTAAGCGCTTCGATATGCGCCTCGACCAGTGGAAGAGGCACCGGTTTCACAATATAATCGTCTATCTTTTTGGAATAAGCATATAACTGACTGTTCAGACTGTCATCTCCGGAGATGACAATCATGCCCAGATCAGAGAATTCTCTGATCTTCTCAATCAGTTCATATCCTTTCCTGTCTGGTTTTTCCGTGACAAACAAAAGGATATCATGCTGATGCTTGCCCTTGTTCAGAATCTCCAAGATCTCATCGTGCTCCGAACAGCCAAGAACGGTATATCCGCTTTCCCGGAAATACACGGACATCTCTGTCCTCTCCATCTCTTTCCTGTTGAGAATAAGCAGTCTGCTGGAAAGCATGTGCCATCTTCCTTTCAACGATAATACACCTGTAGAATTCCGAACATTTATATATTACAAAACTTCGAAGTATTTTTCAAGAACCATCAATAAAATAATATAAAAAATCATCTAAAATATTCTTTTGACGGGCTCCTGTCAATATGTTATAATCTTAATAACTATCGAAAGTATTCTAGTATCTCATTTCAGAGGATCAATCATATGGTAGAGACAACCAGACAGACAATTCAGCGGATCATGAATTCCTACATTCGGTTTTTCAAAGTCAAAAATCTGAATGTTCAGGTAATTCTTACCGATGATATGTATGAATCACAAAAGAATTATGGTTTTAGTGATAAAGAGATCCAAAGTCTTGATGAAGCAACGGCCCGGAAAAACTGGAAACATGTTGCGGCCTGTATGAAGTACCCGCGTACCATGGATCAGCCGTTTACTCTTTTATTTAAGAGGGATTATCTTGAAAGGTCTCCTATCTATGAGAAGTACAGACTGGTTTTCCATGAACTGACTCATATCTGTGATTACAGAGATTACGCAAAGCTCAATAACCTTGCTTCCTATCAGCAGTTATTCAAGAGTCAGGAGACGGTTCTGTTCCAGCATTGGTCAGAATATCATGCAGAGCGCCGGGGCTATGCTGCATGGCTGAAACATCGTTATGGTATTCTGATGAATATTCCGGAGTTTACACAGAAGCGTATTGACATCATGGAAAAAGAGACGGTAAGCAATATTCGTTATTATGGAGAACACTATACCAACACAGCGGAATACGGATCAACAAGACAGATTTATTTCACGATGCATCTTCTCGCCCGCATGAGTATCTGGCATCAGATGCTGCCGATTCAGGTAGGAGATATCTTAAGTAAGCCTCCGTTTGATTACCGGGGAATCATCTGGATCAAGAAGCTGATGGCTCTTTTCCAGAAATATCCGGATATCCAGCAGATGAATGATCATTTCTTTGACATTGCCAGGATCATCGCGGAGAATCTCGCATTGTCCAAAGAAGAACTCTGGGAAAAAGTATCATAATAAAAAACCGGGATATTCGAAAACCCTACAAAGCAGGGTTTCCGAATATCCCTTTTTTTATGAGTTTTTACTTCCCAGATATCTACGCAGCATCAGCAGTTCATCAAGAGGCAGACAGAATCCGTCTTCCTCATTCTCTATTCTTCTGATACATTCCTCAAGATCCATCCATCTGACGGATTCCACTTCTTCTTCCTGTAGCTGAAGCATGTCCTCCGTCACATTTTCAGTATAGAGATAAACGCTGCTGATCTCATGATTTTTAAATATTTCTCCGTAAAAGATTTCCTCAAAGTACCCTTCATGCATCCCTAGAAATATCAGTTCTTCTTCTTTTGCTTCGATTCCCAGTTCTTCTTTCAGTTCACGAATGGCGCTTTCCTTATAATCATCCCCTGCCGGAATATGCCCCGCGGAGGAAATATCATAGAATCCGGGATAAGCATCCTTGTCTTTCGCTCTTTTCTGAAGAAGAATCTGGTCATTTCCATCCTCTCCTTTTCGAACAATCCACACATGGGATGTACCATGCAGATCACCATCCCGGTGAACCTGTTTTCGCTCTTTGACCACCCCGGTAACCGTACCGTCTTTTGTTCTGATATCCAGCAATTCCATTGATTTCTCCTGTTCTTCTATTGTTATCTTCCGATTCTTTTGATATACTATAACCAACTGGTCTTCTCTGTTGCTGCAGAGAAGTGGATGCATCGCTTATGGGGGGAGGGATTAAGATGACGAGAATCACACTCAAACGAATCGGCATGGAGCGCTTCGGTATTGGACATATGGGATTTTATCATCATACTCATGATACAGAATTACCGATTCATCTTCTCTAAGAATCTTATAATTAACTATGAAGGAGTTACTGAAATCAATCAGTAACTCCTTTCTTTTATAATCTGCTGATCCGGGACAGTGCTGCCATGCCGCCTTTCGGCTTCAGAGCTCCTTTCCACAGATCTTCAAAATCTACAGACAGTTCTTCTCCGTAAGTATGAAAAAATATCCTGATTCTTCCTTCGGATTCTTCGTAACCTGTTACGGAAAACCAGTGCCACCAGAGATCTTTCAATGCGGGATTTCTGTGAGACAGATTCAGATAAGCAACCGGGAGATCGTTGCTGATACTGTCCTTTAAAAATGTTTTGGCTTCTTCATAGGATTTATCTCCACTTAACGTACGGAACTCAGTCTGATATCCATGTCTGTTCAGATAGGCTCCACATCCGTCTGTAAAATAAGAAAGTTTTGTCACTCCTCCCATTCTCGGTCTGATATAAGGTTTCATGATCATGCCAAATCGAACGTAGTTATCCTTTGTCAATTCATCTGCCGGAAAAGGCAGAGCAGATCTTAATCCCTTGTTATTTGCCAGACAGATGCAAAGATCACAGGCCGCCAATGCCCCGCATCCTCCCAGATGCATCCAAAAATCCCGAAACCATTCCTGATTTCCTCCCGGAGTTCCTTCTATATTGAAATAAGGTATTTTCATCAGCATCTGATCAGCTCCTTTAAAGACGTTTTCCTGAATATAATCTTGGAACTCTTGGTGTGATATCACAGACGAACTCATAGTTAAACCTGCCTGAAAGATCACCCATCTCTTCCACGGTAATACGTTCATCTCCTGATGTTCCGATCAGGATTACCTCATCCTCTTCTTTCACATCAGGAATATCCGTAACATCCACCATCATCTGGTCCATACACACTCTTCCGCAAATCTTCGCTTTTTGCCCATGAATCAGAACCCATCCTTTGTTGGACAGTGTTCTCGGATAACCGTCCGCATAACCAATCGAAACAGTGGCCAGTT
>CACXGS010000381.1 GCA_902767195.1 uncultured Lachnospiraceae bacterium
GCCAGACTGTCGTATACAATCACATCTGACTCCCGAAGGACCTTAAGTCCCTTCCGGGTCAGCAGGTCCTCATCTCCCGGACCGGCTCCTACCAGGTAAACCTTGCCCCGGTTTAATTCCCGGGCAATATCGGCTCCCAGAAGGGATGCCTTCTCCATAGCATCTTCCCTGCTGCAGCAAATCTCTTTCATGGCTTTCTTCACCCGGACACCGTCCTTAGCAAACATAGCCCGCATGACAAATCCCTGGTCTGTTTTCTGACAGATTGCTGCCGCCGGCGCGTTGCAGCTGCCGCCGATTGTTTTTAAAAATGCCCGTTCTGCTGCCAGCAGACAGTCCGCATCAAAATCATTGATTTTCTCAAGGACAGCCTCCATCTGGCTGTCATCTTTCCGGCTTTCGACAGCCAGGATTCCCTGTCCTGCTGCCGGAAGGAATACGGTGGGATCCATATACTGGTAGAAAAGGCCTTCTTCCTCTTCCATGTGAAGGCGCTCGATTCCCGCTGCCGCGAGAATGATCCCGTCATACTGGCCTTCTCTAAGTTTCCGGATCCTGGTCTGCACATTTCCTCGAAGGAGACGAATTCGAACTTTCGGGTTAATCTCCCGGATCTGAAGTTCTCTCCTCAGAGAACTGGTGCCCACAATACTCCCGGCAGGCAGATCCTGAAGCTTTCTCCCGTCGGTCGTCACAAATACGTCCCGGACATCGGCTCTTTTTAAAGCCGCTCCAATTCCCAGTCCTTCAGGGAAATCCATGGGCATATCCTTTGCGCTGTGAACCGCAATATCCACAGCTCCGGAGAGCAGTTCCGCTTCCAGTTCCGCTGTAAACACACCTTTTCCACCAAAGGAGGTGAGTGAGCGGTCCAGGATCTGATCTCCCCTGGTATCAATCTTTACTATCTCAATCTGAGCATCCGGAAAAGCTTCCCGAATCCTGTCTTTTACATACTCGGTCTGAACCAGAGCCAGCAGACTCTTTCTGGTACCGATTCGTATTATTCTGTCCATATTTCCTCCGGTAATCAGTCTACATTACTGTAGCCGTATTTATCCTGATAACCCCGTGGCGTAATAATCTTTCCGTCCCGCACATAGGTATTGGAGTTTCCGATGATAACGATACTAAACATATCGATGGGAGCATCTTTCAACTCTTTCAAAGTGGTTATCAGAGAGGATTCATCGTCTCTTCCCGCGTTGCGAACGATTCCTGCCGGTGTGTCCGGATCACGGTATTTCATCAGGATATCCGCCGCCTTTTCCACATAGTCTACTCTCTTCTTGCTCTTGGGATTATAGAGACAAACGATAAAATCTCCCTGACCGGCACATTCAACCCTCTTCATGATAAGGGATAAAGGAGTCATCAGATCACTGAGACTGATAATGGTAAAATCATGCATCAGGGGTGCTCCCAGTACAGAGGCTGCCGCACTGGCTGCCGTTACTCCGGGCACCGTCTCGATTTCCACGTTGGCCTCCTTTTCATTGGCAACTTCCAGAAGAATACCTGCCATTCCGTAGATACCGCTGTCGCCGGAGCTGATCATGGCAACCACATTTCCTTCTGCTGCCAGATCCACTGCCATAGCACATCGGTCGATTTCCTTTTTCATTGGCGTGGCAAGGAATTTCTTGTCCGGGAAATATTTCCTGATCATTTCCACGTAAGTAGTGTATCCTGTTACGATATCCGCTTCTTCAATAACCCGGATGGCTTTCGCCGTCATATGGTCATAGCCTCCCGGGCCAAAGCCCACTGCGTATAATTTGCCCATTTTCTTCTCCTCTTCTTCATTCAAACCGGTCAGGCATCCGAAAAACTTCTCCAGATCAGCCGGATCATTGTTGTCTCTTACCTGGTACATCAGCTGGTCGAAGGCTTTACTCAAACCCTTCTTTTCTGCCTTCTCCATAAATCGTTTCTTCACATCCATCAGAGGCCGGATGGCCTTCTGGTAACAATACCACTGTCTGAACTTCAATGTGTATTCTTCCAGGATCGCCGCAGCAGTCTCCGCCTCATGGAGCTTCTTTTCATTGTTCCTCTTGGCAATTCTGGTAAAATCATCGATATTAAAATAGCGGTTTTTCCCGAAAGTGGTCACTTTAGATTCAATGTCCATGGGTACGGCAAGGTCGATAAAGACTCTTCGTTTCTCTGTTTTCATAGCCTGTTTCATCTTACTGGCTACCAGAACATAGTGAGGACTTGCCGTGGCACTGATCACCACATCCATCCTATCCAGATAATCGTACCGTTCACTAAAGTCGATCAGATGGATCTTGTCGACATCCTCCTTGTTCAGAATCAATCTGGTCTTTCTGGTCGTCACATAGATGTCAGCCTGATGAAGGGAAGTGAGATTCATAAGTACAATACCACCAATCTTTCCCGTGGCCCCGATAATCATCACTTTCTTGTCCTTCAGCGTTCCCAGAGTTTTCTCCGCTGCCTTGACAGCCAAAGTTGCTGTGGAAACAGATGTTTTTGAAAGATCCGTTTCCGTCTTAACTTTCTTGGCCGCTGTCACCGCATCCCGGAAAAAGGTATTGAGAAAACTCTTTGTCGTCCCCAGTTTCCTGGCTTTCTGGTGAGCGTCCTTCACCTGCCCCAGGATCTGATCTTCCCCGATTACCATGGAATCCAGGCCTGCTGCCACTTTGAAGAGATGGTCTACTGCCGAATCATTATTATAGAAGAGAAGGTACTCTCCCACCTCTCCCTGGAATTCGCTTCCGATTTCTCCCAGAAGCACATCTTCCATCCGGTGGAACACATAACTTTTATTCTGATAATCCGCGTAGACATAGAGCTCTGTCCGGTTGCAGGTGGAAAGGAGAACACATTCCGGAATGCCCGGATAGGAGATCATTTTTTTCATGATCCGTTCCTGCTGCTCTTCCGTAAAAGAGAACAATTCCCGGATCTTCAATGGTGCTTTTTTATGACTGACACTTATTATCTGTATACCCATTTATATCCGCTCTCTTCCTGGGATCTGTCTTCCCTCTTCCCTATTCGGATTTACCGGTTCTGAACTCGTGTGTAAATGTTTTGTCATATAATTTAGAAAGCTCATATTCATCGCCAAGGAAATCACCTACTACGGTCAGCGCCGTTTTTGTGATTCCAGCTTCTTTTACCTTCTGGGCGATATTGGTCAGATTGCCAATCACAATCTTCTGGTCTTCCCAGGAAGCTTTATAGACTACTGCTACCGGAGTGTCTTCCCGGTATTCTTTCCGCAGAGTCTCTGACAGCTCATCCATCATTCCAACACTGAGGAAAATGATCATGGTAGAATTATGCTTTGCCAGATCCTGCAATTTTTCCTTGGGCGGCATTGGTGTTCTTCCTTCCATTCTGGTAAGGATAACAGTCTGGGAAACACCCGGGAGAGTATACTCCTTCTTCAGGGCTGCGGCTGTTGCCAGGAAAGAGCTGACCCCGGGAATGACTT
Source organism: uncultured Lachnospiraceae bacterium (assembly GCA_902767195.1). The sequence continues at coordinate 3,473 of CACXGS010000381.1, forward strand.
CATAATCGATGCCCAGTCTGCTCAGCTCATCCATCTGCTCCCTGTGAGCGCCGTAGATCGCCGGGTCTCCCGTATGGACACGGGCGACATCCTTTCCTTCCTCCTCAGCCTTTTTCATGACGTCGATCACCTCTTCCAGTGTCATGGTTGCACTGTTGTAGATGACGGCATCCTCTTTGGCTCCGGAGAGCACTTCTTTATTTACCAGAGAGCCTGCATAAATAATAACATCAGCCTGATCGATAAGTTTCTTCCCTTTAATTGTAAGTAATTCCGGATCTCCGGGTCCTGCTCCGATAAAATGTACCATAATACAACCTCCTGTTATCTTGTCAGTACTTCTACTGTACGTTCTATATCACTGTCACTGTGTGCCGCGGAAACAAACATGGCCTCAAACTGAGAGGGAGCCACGTAAATTCCATTCTCCAACATGTAGCCAAAATAAGATGCATATGCCTTTGTATCGGAGGATAGCGCTCCTGCGTAGTCTCTGACTTTCTCCCCTGTAAAGAAAGCGCTGAGCAGAGATCCCACCTGATTCACATGGATGGAAATGCCTTTGTTCTTAGCGCGCACCTTAAAGGCATAAGCCAGTTTCTTCGCATTCTCCTCAATCCGGTCATAGATTCCCGGATCCTCCATCAGCAGCTCCAAAGTACGGATTCCTGCCGTTGTGGCGATAGGATTACCGGAAAGGGTGCCTGCCTGGTATACTTTACCAATGGGAGCAACGCATTCCATGATATCTTTTCTTCCGCCGTAAACTGCCAGCGGCATACCTCCGCCCACGATCTTTCCGAAAGTGGTCAGATCCGGTGTAATACCGAAATAAGCCTGAGCACCGCCAATCCCCAGACGGAATCCGGTGATTACTTCATCAAAAATGAGCAGGGCTCCATTCTCCTCGGTAATCTCCCGGAGGAAAGGAAGGAAATCCACATCCGGGAGGACCACTCCCATATTAGCCGCAACCGGTTCCACAATAATCGCCGCGATCTGATCCTTATTGTTATCAAACAATTCCCTTACCGAATCTTTGTCATTATACAGGGCAAGCAAGGTTTCTCCGGCATAAGCTGCCGGAACCCCGCCGCTGTCCGGTACCGACTGGGTCAGGGCCGCAGATCCGGCCTGCACCAAAAGTCCGTCCGAATGACCATGATAACAGCCCTTAAACTTTACGATCTTATCTCTTCCTGTAAAACCTCTGGCAACCCGAATGGCGCTCATAACGGCCTCTGTTCCTGAATTCACCAGTCTCAGCAGTTCCATGGAGGGAACGCACTCCCTAATCAGCTCGGCCAGCCGGTTCTCCTTGGCAGTAGGCGCTCCGAAGGTCAGTCCGTCAAAGCAGGCCTTAACAACCGCTTCAATCACTTCGGGATGGGCATGCCCAAGTATTCCGGGCCCCCAGGAACACACATAGTCAATATACTGATTCCCGTCCACATCCACGATCCTGGATCCTTTTCCGTGATCGATGAACAGAGGATCTCTTCCCACAGACCCGAAAGCCCTGACCGGCGAGTTCACACCACCGGGCATCAGTTTACAGGCCTCCTGGTACAACTCTTTTGATTTTGTAATATTCATGGTTTTAAAATCTCCTCTATTTGTTATTTTTATCTGTTTATTCTTCTAAATAATTATGTTCCGTTACAATGTCCCGCGATATTATAACATGAAGCCCGGTATCCTAAAATAGCTAATCCGTATTTTCCATCAAAAACCTATATTTTGGTCAATTATTTCCATAACTGCTCTTGTCTAATTTTGTCTCTTTTGTTTGTCATCAGACATCTTTTTCCCTCATTAAACTAAAAAGTCACCCCAACTTTCTGTTTATTTCATCCAGTTATTCCCAAACGACAACATACTCCCTGTGAACACAAGGTATTTTACTTGTCTTAATTTA
>CACXGS010000382.1 GCA_902767195.1 uncultured Lachnospiraceae bacterium
CCGGGTACCTTAATAGTGAAAGGTACCCGGTACCATCCATGTAAAAGCACAGGAGGTATCTATGGGAATACTTTTACAAGTAGGAATGCTGATTGTAGGCTTTATTCTACTGATAAAGGGAGCGGATTTTTTTGTGGACGGCGCAGCCGGGATAGCAAAGAGATTCGGAATCCCTGAGATTATCGTCGGTCTGACGATTGTAGCCATCGGAACCAGCGCTCCGGAAGCAGCGGTTAGTATCACGGCAGCCTTAACCGGGAACGGTGACATCACCATGGGTAATATTCTGGGAAGCAATATCCTGAATATTCTGGTGATACTGGGCGTGACAGCGGTCATTGCTCCTGTCGCGATCGGTGAGAGCACGGTAAAGATCGAGATGCCTTTTTTATTGGTGATTACCGTACTGATGGTTGCTTTGGGAAAAGGCGGCAATGTGATCTCCCGGATTGACGGTGTAATTCTCTGGGTATTCTTTCTTATCTACATGGGATACCTTCTATACTCTGCACGAGGGAGCATGAAAGAGGATACCAATAAAGCTCCGGAGAAGCAGAGGCCGATGTGGCAGCTGCTGATCTTCACTGTCTTAGGCATGGTCATGATCGTCGTGGGCAGTGATTTTACAGTAGACGGAGCGACAGCCATTGCAGAATGGGCCGGTGTCAGCCAGCGTGTAATCGGACTGACTGTCGTTGCCCTGGGCACTTCCCTGCCGGAACTGGTCACTTCCGCGACAGCGGCCAGCAAGGGGAATCCGGATATCGCCATCGGCAATATCGTAGGCAGCAATGTTTTCAACATCCTCTTTGTTGTGGGGACAAGTGCCTTAATCACCAATATCACTTTCCCTGACAGCTTCCTGCTGGACAGCGTGGTTAATGTCGGCGCTGTCATCCTGCTGATGTTTTTTGCTTTCAAAGACCGGCGTCTGGGAAGAGTATCCGGAATCGTCTTTCTGGCCTGCTATGCAGTCTATCTGGCATGGATTCTTATGCACTGATCCCTGCTATGCAGTCTGTCCGGCATGGGTCCTTATGCATTGATCCCTGCTATGCGACCTGTCTGAAATAGTCGCAGGAATAATTCTCTTTTGTTGACTTCTAATAGAACTTAAGGTATGATAGGAGACAAATAAGGTGGTGCCGCAAGGGACTGCCTTATGTAATATTTATAAGAGAAAGGGGTATTAATTATGGCATGGAAAGTATACAAATGTGATATTTGCGGAAATGTAATTCCCACACTGAAAGACGGAGATGCACCGATCTGCTGTAATCAGCCTATGGAGCTCCTTGTAGCCGGCACTGTAGATGCTGCAGTTGAGAAACATGTTCCTGCAGTTACAGTGGAAGGCAACAAAGTAAAAGTCGTTGTCGGTGAGGTTGAGCATCCCATGGCAGACGCTCATTACATTACCTTTATCGCTATCAATACAAAGAACGGCGGAGATATCAAGAGACTGTCACCGGGAGAGAAGCCGGCAGCAGAGTTCACCTTAGAAGACGGGGATGAGTTCATTTCCGCCATCGAGTACTGCAACCTTCACGGACTGTGGGAAGGCAAATAATTATTAGCAGTGTAATATTATAAGAACAAGACAGGAAGTACCGGTTACCATTCCTTCCGGAATGGCAGCCGGTACTCCGTTTTTCCCATCTAACCGTTGTAAGTGAAGATTCTTCATGTTATGATACTTCAGAGGAGTTCTGACTCCTTAAAGATAATGGCAAAGCAGATAGGTGATCTGCGGCAGCCTGTTAAAGCAGCTGCGCAGACGAGTAAGAAACGAGTGGTGATACTAGAATGGAATACAGAATAATTACAGACGGATGCTGTGATCTGGATCCGGAAACCGTAAAGAGATATGATTTACATGTGATTCCTTTTTACATTTCCTTTGACGAAGAGAATTATTTTCTGGAGAATCACGAGATTACCCTGGACGAAATCTATGAGAGAATGGTAAAGAATCCCGATGTTTATCCTAAGACATCCCTTCCCTCTATCCAGAATTATATCGATGAATTTGAACCTTATGTGTCCGGCGGGATACCCCTGATCTACATCGCCTTTAATTCCATCATGAGCGGAGCTTACAACTGTGCCTGCAATGCCCGGGATATGATCCTGGAGGACCACCCGGAGGCTAAACTTACAGTCATTGATTCCTGTGCGGTCACGGTGACCCAGGGACTGCTGGTGCTGGAAGCCCTGAAGGCACAGCAGAGCGGCGCCTCTTACGAGGAGTGTATTGATCTGATTGACCGGATGAAGATGACCAACCGGATTTTCTACACCGTGGGAGATGTAGAGTACCTCAAACACGGCGGGCGGATCGGGAAGCTGGCCGGTATGGCGGCCACCACCCTGTCTTTGAAGCCTCTGATCACGGTGGACAAAGGAGAGATTCTCCCTTCAGGAATCGGCCGCAGTCGCAAGAAGACTTTGAACAAGACCTTTGTCCTTCTGGAAGAGTACTTTAAAAATAACGGGGATTCCCTTGACGATTACGCTTTTTGCGTAGGCTACGGATATGACCTGGAGGAGGCAAAACAGTACCTTGAGAAGGCGGGAGATTTCCTGGAAGCCCGGAGCAATATAAAGAGGGAAGATATCCTTTCTCTGCGGATCGGACCGGCGGTATCCATTCACAACGGACCTTATGCCCTGGGGATCGGGTGCATAAAGAGATACGACAGGATCTGAGACCTTGAGAGAAATGTATTTGATAGTATATTAATATATATCACAGCTGCTTTGCAGCGGTGATATGCAGATTGGAGATAGATAATATGTGGCTTGCAGACCAATGGAAAGAATATGAAGTAATCGATTGCAGCAGTGGGGAGAAGCTGGAGCGTTTCGGCTCCTATGCCCTGGTCCGCCCGGATCCCCAGGTGATCTGGCATACCAAAAAGAAGGACCGCCGGTGGAAACATCCCAACGCCCACTATCACCGGAGCAGTCGTGGCGGAGGCCAGTGGGAGTTCTTTGATCTTCCCGACCAGTGGGACCTTCATTATAAGAATCTTACTTTCCATCTCAAGCCCTTTAAGTTTAAACATACCGGGGTGTTCCCGGAGCAGGCGGTGAACTGGGACTGGTTCTCGGAGATCATCCGGCAGGCGACCCGTGGAGATGAAAAAAACCAGGGCCGTCCGGTCAAAGTGCTGAATCTCTTTGCCTACACCGGTGGAGCAACACTGGCGGCAGCGGCCGCCGGCGCTTCCGTTGTCCATGTGGACGCGGCAAAAGGCATGGTGGGCTGGGCCAAAGAGAATGCGGCGGCTTCGGGCCTGGCAGAGGCTCCCATCCGCTGGCTGGTGGATGACTGCGTAAAGTTTGTAGAGCGGGAGATCCGCCGGGGCAATCAATATGACGGCATCATCATGGATCCTCCTTCCTACGGCAGAGGACCAAAGGGAGAGATCTGGAAAATTGAGGACCGGATCCATGACCTGGTTCGTCTGTGTTCCAGGATTCTTACCGACAAGCCTCTGTTTTTCCTGATTAACTCTTACACCACGGGATTGCAGCCGGCAGTCCTTTCCTACCTGTTGAATACAGAAATTACATCCAGATTCGGCGGCTGTGTGGAGGCGGACGAAATTGGCCTTCCTGTTACAGCCAGCGGACTGGTACTCCCCTGCGGCGCCTCAGGGCGCTGGACGTGTGAATAATATGCAGCAGATGACGACAAAAAAGCTCGCGCTGTGCGGGCTTTTTCTGGCTATGGCCCTGATAACTTCATATATTGAGCGAATGCTCCCCCTAAATCCCGGTATTCCCGGGGTGAAACTGGGACTATCCAACATCGTAACCATGATCCTATTATATATAGTAGGAACAGGTACAGCTCTGGTGGTGACCCTGCTTCGAATCCTGCTGGCGGGGTTGATGTTCGGCAGCGGATTCTCCATGGTTTACAGTACTGCAGGAGCGATCTGTTCCATGATCATCATGGTGATTCTGAAACGAACAAGGATGTTCTCTGCAGTGGGAGTCAGTGTGGCAGGAGGAGTCTTCCACAATATCGGGCAGATTCTGGTGGCAGTCCTGGTCCTGGAGACCGGGTCGCTGATCTACTATTTACCTATATTGATTGTCTCCGGTCTGGGAGCCGGCATCGTGGTGGGGATCCTGTCAGGAATCCTGATTAAGCGCCTGGAAATACCAATCCGGCAGATGCTGGAGTGAAGTGGGATTTGAGAGCAGAAATGGTGTTTAGAGGAACAGGTTGAAAAACATCTGCAGGAATAATAATCCGGACGATGATGTGAGAATTGTTAATAATTGACAATATAATGTTGTCATGCTAATATACAGATACAAAGGATGCTACCGATAAACGGTTAGCCCGAAATGGTTTGCTAGTGAAATAGCCGTTCCATTTGCAGGTGTGGGCGGCTATTTTTGTGTTTTATGGTTATTAATTCAAGATATATTTGTAAATTCAAAAAGGTAAACTAATGAGACGACATAGCAGCTATACATATCGACCCCTTACTATTTTAATAATATTCATGTTGGTAGTGATTACCGCGGGCTGTAGTCCGGGGTCAAAGAGTACTCAGAATAAATCAAAGAGTAATCAATATAATCTCAACGATGTGGTCATGAGCACGGTTCTTCTGGCGACTGTCTACGGAGAGAAGGACCTGACCGGTTCGATCAAGGAGTCTCTGGACCGGCTGGAGAGGGAAGACCTTTCCTGGAGGATCGAGGACAGCCAGGTAGCAAAAGTCAACCAGGCAGGAAAAGACCAGTCGGACGAAAAGGTTCAGGCCGGAGACAAGGCTCAGGCCGGCGAAAAGGCTCAGACCGGGGACAACCTCCAGGCCGAGGATAAGATTCCGTCCGTTTCCGTAAGTGATGAATTCTACGACTGGACTGCCCGGTCTCTTGAACTGGCCGATAAAAGCGAAGGCGCTTTTGACCCCTCCATCGGAGAGCTGACCAGACTCTGGGATATTGAAGGAGAGAATCCTAAAGTCCCGGAAGAGAAGGCCCTTAAGGATACGATGAAAAGAATCGGCTATGAGAAGATTCACCTGAACCCGGAGAAGAAAGAGATTGCCCCGGAAGGAGGAGTTACGCTGGATCTGGGAGCAGTGGGCAAGGGAATTGCCTGTGACCGGATAAA
>CACXGS010000383.1 GCA_902767195.1 uncultured Lachnospiraceae bacterium
GATGATATCAATTCTGCAATTGACTGGTTCTTCATGGGCGAGCATTTCAGCACCAATATGGAGCTCCCGGCATCCCCTCTCGGTGTGGATAGAAATGACGGAAGGATGAAAGATATCGTCAGCAGTAATCTGCAGAAAAAATATGATCTGGCAGCGAACCCGGATGAGATAGAACAATTATGCAGATTATCCGCCACAAGCGAAGAACCTGCGGTCTTCGCTTGTAACATAAGTTCCCTGGGCAGTGATGGAGCGCTCGACCAAGGTGGGCATGCGATCACGATCATCGGGATCATTACTAATCCGGGTGCGCAGTCTACGGCTGATAAATACAAAGCGATCATTCTGGCAGACAGCGATAATGATGGAATGCCAACGGAGGAAGAGATAAGGGAAGACAAGGATTTGTTCCCAGTGTCTGCATTAGATCAGGAACCGGATCCGGAGACTGTCAGCAATCGCAGAGCATACAGACTGAATAGCAAAGAAAACCGCAAGAACTCCTATACGGTTTATCCACTGCATTACTCGGCAGATATAAACGGCCAGCCTTACTGGGCTATACAAGGATATTATTCGGACGAAAGTCCGGCTGTGTTATATGATATTGTCTCACTTTCTCTATATGACGAGAATCTGTGCGAACGTTTCAGAGAGAATGACGGGAGCAAAGATATTTTTTCCAACGTGGATCTGACAATGGATAACTATTTTACTACATCCAACACCTATTCGCAGGACAGCCCGTATACTCCAAAGGCGATGAAAGCACATAAGACCTCATTTGAAAGCGGAAAGGCAGTTAATCTCAACTATTTCATTGCAAATAAAGGGAAGGTTAGCCTGGATACACAGTATACCAGCGGAAACAGCATCAAACTGGAATGGATCGTAAGGCGCGACAGAGATGGTGTTGCTGTAGCTCAATCAGAGGACACTGAAGAAATGGTTATCGCACCCGGTGAAGAGACTGGAGGAATTATAGCGCTCAACGCGGCAAAAGATGAATGGGAGCCGGGAGATTATACGGTAACAATCAGGTTTAATACGGACAGGCAGATTGAGGAGGCATATTACCTGAACAACAAGGAAGCTGTAGCGCATTTTTCTGTTACGGAGAAAAGGGAACTTACGGAGGAAGAAAATCTGATCGCAACTATGCTTTCCCAGGCGAAAAAAGAAAATGTCAATATAGCGGCAGGTAAAGATGACTGGACTGTCGCCGTATACATGGGTAATCCCCATATCGGGTCCGGTACAACAGAGACCTCCGGAGATCTCTCAGAAATGCTCAGGGCGGATATTCCGACGAATGTTAATCTTCTGGTCATGACAGGCGTCAGTGAGGAGGGGGTACAAGAACCTCGAATTTGGATAATCAAGGATAAAACGAAGAAGCTTCTGTATGCATTTGATTCCGGTCAGGATATGAAATATGGGAAGATGGCAGAGATTTTCCTGAAGTTTGCTGTAGAATATGCGCCGGCTGGCCACATGGTGCCTGTTGTGAGCGGCGATAAGAAGGGTTTGCTGCAAGGTTCGGGTTTAGCATTGGATAAAGCAATTGAGGCTGCCAACGAATACAGGATGTCACTGGATGATCGATGGGAGAAATTCGACCTCATTGGCCTGGATGCCGGTCTTATGGGAAGTGTCGAGATGGCATATTCTCTGAGTGACAGCGCACAGTATATGGTCGCTTCGGAAGAAGTATCCACTGATAGCGGATTCAATTACCTGTGGCTTGAAAAATTCGGACAGAACGATTTCTTGTCGGCATACGGTACAGAGCAAAAATGTCGTATTCTGGGACGGTACATCGTTGATACCATGCCCTGCAAAAATCTTCCTGAGGATGACCCCGGACAGGTATGGGAAACCCTTGAAGATGGTTACGAAACACTTGCTGTCTATAACCTGCAACAGGCAGAAAGCATCATGGCAAAAATGGGAGAACTGGGAAATTCACTGCTTGATGTTTATAACAGTCGCAATAAAGATAAAGAAGCTTTTGCCAGGCTCATGCAGGCATCTGACAAGCTAAGCTGTATCTGTGACGGAAAGACAGGACAGGTAGATGTTTACCTGCTTGCCAGGACACTCGCTGATGCCGGGATCAATGACGATGTGCAGTTCACTGCTGAGCTTTTGATGGATACTACCGGTATTGGCGGATCTGAAGACAACACAAAAGGCAGACTGGGAGAACCGGAGAATCTGGATGATGATAATTATCCTTTCGTCATATACCGCGGCCTGGGCTATAAGCGGGCCGGAGGGATTGGCGTCTCTGTCTTTTATCCGGCCGGTCAGAATTTTGATCCCGGTATCCTGGAAACCGTGACAGGAACAGGATTGACAGCCTTTGATGAGGAAGAGACCATACAAAGCTTTACAGCATTCGTGAAAGCTCTGACGAATCTCCAGAAAGAAAGAATACAGGAGAAAACAGATACGACACCAACCGACAGAGCATCGATCAACGGATGGAAAATCAAACTTTCCAAATCATCGATGGTCTACAATGGAAAAGTCCAAAAACCGTCTATTAAGTCCATCGGAGGGAAAACCCTAAAAAAAGGAACGGATTATTCTGTCCGCTATTCACCATCGTCACCAAGGAAGATTGGCAGATATAGTATAACCGTAACAGGAAAGGGGGAATACAAAGGAAAGACCAGGGCTTTATTCAAAATAGTCCCAAGGGGAACCTCTGTAAAAAAGGTTCTCAAAAACAAAAAAGCAATAACCGTAAAATGGAAAAAGCAGTCCGCAAAGATGGCCGGCACAAGAATTACCGGATATCAGATTCAGATCGCAGCAAACAAAAAGTTCACCAGGAATAAAAAGACGGTTACTGTGAAGGGATATAAGAAAGTATCAAAAAGAATCAGGATACCAGGAGCCGGAAAGAAACTCTTTATCAGGATTCGCACTTTTAAGACTACAGGCGGGCAAAAATATTATTCCCCATGGTCAAAAACAAAAAAGCTAAAGATAAAGAGGTAGGATTAA
>CACXGS010000384.1 GCA_902767195.1 uncultured Lachnospiraceae bacterium
TCCAGGGCATCCGCGATCAGACGGTTCTTCATGGAGCAGGAGAAAGCTTTCAGCTTATTCATGGAAAGCCGGTGCCTCATGTGGACCAGCTTCAGATAACGGTACCAGGTATTACGGAACTTGATATAGTATTCACTGACTCCGTCATCATAGGCATTCAGACCTTTGCAAAAGTTAAAATTCCGCTTCATGTAGGAGTAATCGAACATGATATTCTGAATCAGGTAACTGATGAAATATCCTGCCCGGTAGAGCAGTGAGTTATATTTGTGGTAGTAAACATATTCATATTCATTGACATGGAGCTTCTTCAGGTGACTGCGCCGAATCAGCCGGATCGCGATATTGATGATAATGACCAGTGCGAGGAAAATGGCAATACCGGCCCAATAATAATGACGGTAGGGGCTGTCTACAAGGACAGAATTCGATATACCATATATAAATGCAGCAACTGTCACAATTACTGTTAATAACATTTCAAACATAGTGACATATCCTTTCTCATAATCTCCGTACAAGGGATTCTTTCTCGTTATTATATCCTATTTTCAACCACTTATCCATAGATATTCGTTTAATTTCTATTATAAATATTTGCTATGCTTTTTTTGTTCGTCTCTGGTTCAAAAAATACTGCCTTGATTCATTTCACGAATAATGATAAATTAGAAATAGTCTTGATTTTTTTACGTTAGTTTTTTGAGGGATAAATATTATGAGTATAAAGTTGATCATACGGGATGTGACTGTCCAGGAACGCAACTTAACTTTAGATCTTAAAGTTTTCTGTGACCGGGAAAGAGTGACTGGCATAGCTCCCCGTATTGAATTGGTTTTTGACAACGGTCAGGATAATCGAAGACTTTTGATGCCTCAGGAGTCTTTCCTGCCGGTAATTGAAGATAAGATAGAAAAATACTGGGTTGTCAGAGCAAGGTATACTTTCTTATTAAAGCATATCTTCTGGTACGGAACCTGGGAAGATTGCAGCGTCCATTTTGACATTGATTATGATGGGACTTTATATGAGTCGGTTCCTTTTGAGCTGGATCTTTACCATGACCCGGAAAAGGGTGAGGTCAAAATGGAAGAAGGCGCTTCGGATGAGGATGATGAGGAAGAGTATGATAATGAGGTATTGGAGATTCCTGATTCCTTCGAACTCACCGAGAATTCTATCGAAATCAAGCTTGGACAGCCCTGTGAGGTTCTGCCTCCTGTACAGCCCAACAAGATTCAGGTTCTTCTGGGCCTCCTGATCCGTTTGATTAACGGAGTGATCGGCTTTGTCCTGCTTCCCTGGTACTGCATCGACGTGCTGGGTATTCTTCTGCTTCCTACAGAGAGAAAAGATCCTAAGATGGAGCAGTATGGATTTCTGAGTCAGTTTGTCCGTTACGTTGCCTGGAGATACTTCAGCTTCTGTCGTAACCCCAAAGGCAGAGTCTCTGTGAGACGTGACTTTTTGAAGATCATGTATCAGCTGTCCAACGCATTTCACAGGAAGAAGAAAACGGTTCTTTTCCTGTCGAACCGAAGAGATGACCTCAGCGGTAATTTTGAATTCATTCATAAATATATGGAGGAGAACCCGGGACTTGAGATGGATTACTGGCTTCATACCGGATCCATCAAGGAGTTTAGCCTGGCCAGCATCTGGAGCCTGGCTCACAAATGCGGCAAGGCCAAAGTGATTCTGGTGGATGACTATGTTCCCTATATCAGGAATATGATGATCTGCGAGGATACGAAGATCATTCAGCTCTGGCATGCCTGCGGAGCATTTAAGACCTTTGGCTTCTCCCGCCTTAACAAAAAGGGAGGACCCAAACAGTCGACCAAGACCCACAGAGATTACAATTACTGTTTTGTTTCATCAGATTATGTGGCCAAATACTATGCAGAAGGATTTGGCCTTGCCAGAGAGAAGGTTATTCCCTACGGAGTTCCCAGAACGGATATGTTCTTTGATGAGCAGGTGAAGAAGGAAAAGAGGGAGATGCTCTACAAGCATTATCCCAGGCTGAAAGGCAAGAAAGTCATTCTTTTTGCGCCGACTTTCCGGGGGAACGGAAAAATGTCGGCCTACTATGATGAGGATTGTTTCGATCCCAATCTTCTGGCAAGAGACCTGCCCGATGATTATGCCATTATCATTAAGCACCATCCTTTTGTTGTGATGAAATATCATATCAAAGAGAAATATAAGAAGAGAATCTTTGATTTTTCCATGGAATCGGAGATTAATGATCTGCTTTTTATTACGGATATTCTGATTACTGATTATTCTTCGGTCATCTATGAAGCCTCTCTTCTTAATATTCCGATGCTGTTTTATGCTTATGACCTGGAAGACTATATTGCCACAAGGGACTTTTATTTTGAGTTCGACATCAATGTCCCCGGCAAGATCGTCCGTACTCAGGATGAGCTGACCAGAGCTATTATTAATAAGGATTTTGAACACGAGAAGGTGGAGAAGTTCTGTGAAAAGAACTTTGATATCAGGGATGGCAAATCATCGGAGAGGATCGCAAAGTTTATTACGAAGCTGGCAGCGGAATAGAGTATAGCTGACATATCTTACAAATCATTAAAGAAATACGATCAGGAGGAAAGAGTATGGGTGGAGTATTTGGCGTTGCTTCTAAGAGAGACTGCACATTAGAGCTTTTCTACGGTGTTGATTATCACTCCCATCTGGGAACCCGGAGAGGCGGAATCACGGTTCACGGGAAATCCGGATATCAAAGAGCGATTCACAATATCGAGAATTCACCTTTCCGGACCAAGTTTGAGAAAGATATCAGCACCATGGAGGGGAATCTGGGAATCGGCTGTATTTCAGATTATGAGCCTCAGCCCCTGCTTGTTCAGTCCCATCTGGGAAGTTTTTCCATCACCACTGTTGGTAAGATCAATAATGAAGAGGAACTGATTGGTTATCTTTACGAGAATGGTAAAACTCATTTTCAGGAGATGAGCGGCGGTATGATTAATGCCACGGAGCTGATTGCCGGTCTGATCTGCAGGCAGAATACTCTCATAGACGGAATCCGTTACGTTCAGGATGCAGTAGACGGATCCATGACCATCCTGATCATGACGGATCAGGGTATTTATGCTGCCAGAGACCGGCTGGGAAGAACGCCTTTGTTCATCGGAAAGAAGGAAGACGGGTATTGTGTATCTCTGGAGAGTTTTGCCTATCTGAATCTGGGTTATAAAGATTATAAAGAACTGGGTCCTGCCGAGATTGATTTCATTACTCCAGACGGGGTAGAGGAGCTGATCCGCCCCCAGAAGGAGATGAGAATCTGTTCTTTCCTCTGGGTTTATTTCGGATACCCCAACTCTTCCTATGAGGGAGTGAATGTGGAAGTGATGCGAAACCGCTGCGGCGCCATGCTGGCAAAAAGGGATGCGGGTTCCGTATCTCCTGATATCGTGGCCGGTGTTCCGGATTCCGGAACACCTCATGCAATCGGCTATGCCAATGAATCAGGGATTCCTTTTGCCAGACCTTTCATCAAATATACACCGACCTGGCCCCGGTCATTTATGCCTACCATACAGAGTCAGAGAGATCTGATCGCCAAGATGAAGCTGATTCCGGTGAAGGAGCTGATCGAAGGCAAGCGGCTTCTTTTGATTGATGATTCCATCGTTCGTGGAACCCAGCTTCGGGAAACGACAGAGTTTCTCTATCAGTGCGGTGCTAAGGAAGTGCATGTGCGGCCGGCCTGTCCTCCGCTTCTCTTCGGATGTAAGTACCTGAATTTTTCAAGATCCACATCCGATATGGACCTGATTGCCAGAAGAGTGATTCAGAAAAGGGAGGAAAAGGTCACAGAGGATATTCTTCAGGAATATGCGGATCCTGACAGCAGCAGATACCAGGATATGCTGGAGGATATCTGCCATATTCAGAATTTTACATCTCTGAGATATCACAGACTTGATGATCTGGAAGAATCCATCGGAATTTCCCCATGTAAGCTGTGTACCTATTGCTGGAGCGGAAAAGAATAGAATAGCCGGATAGATATAATAAAAAGGGATAAATGCTGTGCGCCCGAAGGCTGCAAGTATTTATCCCTCTGTTTTTTCTTCTTCCCGGTCTTTCATCTGCTGCTCCAGATCTTCTTCCTTGATGGCGAAGATATGGAGAGAGCCCGTGGCACCTTCTTTGGTGTTGATGAATACCTGATAATTGCCTGGCGCCATCTCCTCGGAACGATAAGTGTTGCCGGTGATATCTGCTTCGAAGACAATACTGTCGGTGCTGAATTCTTGTGTGACGGTGATATGAATGGATCCCTGACTGACAGAAGGACTGAAAACAAGACATTCCCCTTCTTCCAGTGTAATGAGTCCGTTGTCCGTGCCATTTGTGGAATTCTCTGCATGGATCGTTATTTCTCCTGTGGAAACATCCCTGCTTGTGTGGAATTCCGACTGGCCGCAGCCGGACAGTGTCAATGTCAATAGTAATAATGCAAACATTGCCGCTATGTGTTTCATAGAAAGCGATCTCCTCTATATCATTGGTCTGATATTTATTCTTCGTTTATTATAAATTATATAGGAGAAACATATATTATCAAACCATTACCGATGAATGTCTTTTCTTTTAATAATTATAATATATAATTAATGTTGATTTTACCCCAAGGGAAATCTATAATAATATCGATGAAGAATATCAGACAGGAGAGCTCATGTATTATGAACATGGAAGTAAAGCATAGCCGGCTGCGGAAAAAGATCAAATTGCCACATCTGGGTCAGAGGATCATAAAAACAGCTGTGGCTGTATTTCTATGTCTTCTTATTTACTGGCTGCGCGGATATAACGGCCTGGTAGAGCAGACGACAGTGGCAGCTATTATCTGTATTCAGCCTTATCGGACGGACAGTATAGAAACTTCCATTAACAGGATAATCGGCACCTTTCTCGGAGCCGGATGGGCCCTCCTGTTTTTGTTCCTGATGGATTTTCTGATTCATCATGGTATTCATCTGCATATTGTACCGATATATTTCATTATGGCCGCAGGTGTTGCTATTACCCTGTATACCACAGTTGTACTGAAGAAGACCGAGACGGCCTCTCTTGCGGCCATTGTATATATATGTATCCTTGCCACCTACCCCGATGTGAATGATCCGTTTATATATTCTGTCAACAGGATGATCGATACGATTATCGGTATTCTGGTAGCCGGTGCAGTGAATTATGTAAGTTTGCCCATGAAGAAGCATGATGAGTATCTGTTTTTTATCCGTCTTCATGACCTGGTCCCGAGTCGTTACTCCCATGTTTCTACCAATGTGCTGGTTATATTGAACCGTCTTTATGATGATGGGGCCAGGATCTGTCTGGTGTCGGAGTGGGCTCCTGCTTTTATGTTGTCCCAGATGGGATCGGTTAACGTCAATGTTCCGGTGATCGTAATGGACGGCGCCGCCACCTATGATATAGAAAACCGTCAGTTTATGAATACAGTTCCCATTCGTTTTCAGGATGCCCGGTTTCTCTGTACCATGCTGGTAAAAATGGGACGCTGTTATGCGGCCCTTGCCGTTAGGGATTCTTCACTTATGATCTACCGGGGAGGGAACATTCATGAAGCGGAGAAGCATGAATACGAGATGATGAAGAGATCTCCCTACCGGAATTATGTGGACGGACAGTTTACGGAAGAAGATAAGATCTGTTTTATCCGTGTCATCGATACCCATGAGATCATTGAGGAACTGGAATCAAGGGTCCATGATTTGATTTCGGAGAATCGCTTCCGAATCCTGAAACGGCCGCAACACAGACTGAAAGGATACAGCGGACTGTATTTCTATCATCCGGATGCCACGACAGAAAATGCCAAAGAGGCTCTGGTCCGGTATGAGAGTGAAAAGCGAGGGGAACCTGTCATACCTGTTGACATTATTAACAAGGATAAATATACCACAGAGAATGACGCTATTGACATATTAAATAAGACCAGGCATATGTATGAGACCATCAAATTGCCCTGGAACTGATATGACAGATAAGAGGTAGGGACATGCAAAGAATTGAGTACGATCCCTGGAAGGTGATACGAAAACTGGGAAGCGGATCTTATGGCAGTGTATATGAGATCAGAAGAGAAGAGTTCGGGGAATGTTACCGGGCGGCACTAAAAGTGATTTCTGTGCCCAAGTCGGAAGAGGACATCCGGATCAACCGTTCTAACGGGATGGATGACCAGAGTCTGCGTACTTACTATCAGAGTCTTGTCAAAGATTTTACTCATGAGTTTTCCCTCCTGTCCAAACTGGCAGGGAACAGTAATATCGTAAGTTATGGAGATCATAAGATTGTCGCTCATAATGATGGGATCGGCTGGGATATCTATATCCGTATGGAACTGCTGACTTCCCTGAGGGATATCACTGCAATCTATACTCTTTCGGAAGAGGAAGTGCTGAAACTGGGAATCGATCTGTGCAGCGCTCTGATCCTCTGTGAGAAGAACAACATCATACACCGGGATATTAAGCCGGATAATATATTCGTGTCGGATAACGGAGATTTTAAACTGGGTGATTTCGGGATTGCCAGGGTTGCCTCTAAGACGATGTCGAATATGACCAAAAGAGGCACTTTGAATTATATGGCTCCGGAAGTATTTATTAACGAGCCATATAACCACAGAGCAGATATTTACTCTCTGGGCATTGTGCTTTATCAGCTTATGAATGACAGGCGTATTCCTTTTGTTCCGGAAAATGTAACAGCCGGAGAGATGGAACGAGCCCTGCAAAGAAGAATGAAAGGTGAGCCATTTCCTGCTCCGGCGAATGCAGGGGAGAGTTTTGCCGGTGTAATATGCAAGGCATGTGCCTATAAGCCGGAGGACCGCTATCAGGATGCCGCTTCCATGAAAGAGGATCTGATGAGACTTTTGAATGGCAAACAGCCGGAGCCTCTTGATATGGACAGGATCCGTGAGGTGCTTAACCTCCATAAGCAGAAACTAAACGAGACTTTTTCGGTAGCAGGCGACCTGCCGAATCAGGGCCTGATCCGTCAGATTGTGGAAGACGGAGAAATACAGAGACCGGATTATCAGCAACAAAATGATATCCCTGTTGTCGAGACAACCCCCGGGAATGCCAGGCTGGGATTCTTTATCGGAGGGATTCTTGCAGCCCTTCTGCTGGTCCTTCTGGCATACGGATTTCATTTCCTTACAGACGTCGGTGACGGAAAGGACAGAAGCGAAGAAGAACAGAAGACGGAGTCTGTGACGAGTGCAGATTCCGGCAACTCCACAGAAGAAGTCAGGTATGGGGGCTCTGAGACAGCAGTTTCTGATGATCTCAACGAATACAAGTTCGTTCTGGAAGGAAAGACCTGGCAGCTGCCTATTCCTTATGAGACTTTCCGGGATGCCGGATGGCAGATTTATTCTTACGATAATTCAAAGACGGAAGATTATGAGATTGCTTCCGGTGCCAATGAAATCCTTACCATGACAAATGGTGCAGTGGATATTAACGTGACGGTCTACAATGCATCCGGGAATGTAAAACCTGTAAAAGAATGCTATATCGGCGGTATTATGGTAGAAGCTAAGGATAATCTTGATTTTTCTGTAGCAGGAGGAATCAGCTGCCGGTCTGCCGTTCAGGAGATTCTTGAGATCTTTAAATATCCTTCTTACAATAATGATGCCGTGGATTACCAGTATCTCAGATACAAAAGCGGCGACTCTGTGAAAGATGGTGAAACTACCTTTTATTTTGATAAAAAGCATTCTGCCAACAACTCGATTACTCTTGCCTACATGCCGGCCACCGACATGGATGCCTCAGAGCTTACCGATGGAGCCCCGGATTACTTTGCATCTTACAAAGCTCCCAGGGGACTTGGCTCAGGTCTGAAGGATTTTGTGTTTGAGCTTGACGGGAAGTGTTATCAGCTCCCCTGTCCGGCCTCAGAGTTTGTTGACGACGGATGGACCATTTCTTCGGACACGGCAGAAGGTGTCGGCGGAATGAGCAGAGGAGTGAGTGCTACTCTGGAAAAAGAGGATTGCAAGATTTCCGTTCATCTGATCAACTATGATAAAATGGCCCGGGCTCTGGTCAATTGTGCTGTTTATTCGATCAATTTTAATTCTTCCTCTGCCAAAGATACCATGAAAGGAGACTTTGTAAGGTTTTCCGGAGGATTTAATCTGGATGCCCGGAAGGAGGAACTGGACAAAGCCTGCAAAGGTTTTGACATAACGGAAAAAGAAAGTTTTGTCAGCTATTCCTGGTACGGTTCTGACTGGACTTCCAACATTTATTTCTATTTGAGTGATAAAGATAATTTCCGATATTTTGACTGCAAGCTTCAGAATCAGAATTGGGATTATCAGAACTAGGAAACAGCATACTATTATAATTACTTAAGAATGAATGAAGGACATCATGGAAAAATTGAAAACATACCGTAAAACAGTTTATTTTTTGGCTTATACCCTTGCATTTCTTTTGACCTGTCTGCTGATCTTTAAGTTGTTTCTGACAGAACACATCACTTTTGTGTGGAAGATCGACGGCCTGAATCAGCACATCCAGGCCTACATCTACTATTCCAGATGGTTGAGAGACATTGCCCGTCATCTGATCTTTGACCACCGGCTGGAGATTCCGATCTGGGATTTTAATATGGGCTATGGGGCAGATGTCATGACGACGCTCAATTATTATGTCCTTGGGGAACCCCTGACGCTGCTGCTGGCGCTGGTTCCTTCGGCCTACATTACAAAAGCTTACACAGCTCTGATCCTGTTACGATTCTATCTTGCCGGAATCAGTTTCTCCTGCTACTGCTTTTATCAGAGAATTGAGAACCGGCTGGGGATTTTCTGTGGAGCCATGGTTTACGTATTTTCCGTATACCCTCTGTATTACGGGATTCATCATCCCTTTTTCCTGATTCCGATGATTATGCTGCCTCTGTGGCTGATCGGGATTGACAAGATCATCCGGAATGAATCTCCGGTGATATTTATTCTCTCGGTGTTCATCAGTCTAGTAAGTAATTTCTACTTTTTCTACATGACAGCGCTGCTGGCTGTGATTTATGCACTGTTTCGCTATTTTGCCCTGTTCAGGAAAGAGGGGGCCAGGGAGACTGTCATTACTATGGGAAAGAGTCTTTTTTATGCAGTAGTGGGAGTGATGATCGGCTGCGTCATTTTCCTTCCGGTCCTCTATCTCTTTTCTATTGGGAGCAGGACAGCTTATTCACAGACCTATTCTCTTTTCTATGATATGAGCTTCCTGGAAACAATACCGGAGGGATTCCTTACTTTCCTGCCTCTGGATAATCATACTTCTCTGGGTTATACCTGGGTTCCTCTGGTCTGTATTGTCCTTCTCTTCCTCAGAAGGAGACACCTGGATCTTAAGATTGGATTTGTCCTGCTGACATTTTTCATATGCTGTCCTTATATAGGGCATGTATTTAACGGATTTTCTTATTCATCCAACCGCTGGACCTTCGGATACACTTTTCTGATCAGCCTGATTGTCGCAGTTGTTTTTAATGATCTGTTGAAATCAGAGAAGCCTTATTATAGAATAGAAGTGGCAGCAGCGATTGCCGCGAGCCTTTTTCTGATCTGTCAGCTCAGCCTCGGTGCCCGGGAGCATTTTAGAGTACAGATTTCAGAGAAAAAAGAATTCATGAAGGACGAAAAGGTTCAGAAGCATATTCAGAAGGCTCCGGAGAGTCTTTTCACATCAAAAAAAGGATGGGGCCGTGTGACAACGACTTACGGCAAAACCAAAAGGAATGTTTCCATTCTCTATGGTGTCCCGGGAACCTCATTCTACTGGAGTCTGAATGATGGTGAGTTCGAAGAAGGTTTCGATCAGGTGGGTATCCCCTATTCCGGTTATAATTACCGGAATCTTGACGAGAGAGCGGTATTGAACACACTGGCCGGCGTGAAGTACTATGTTTTGCCGTCTGACAAGAAGGGAAAGGACTACCTGCCCTACGGTTACAAAAAGCTCTTTACCAGAAAAAAGAGAACCGTTTATGAGAACCGGATGGCTCTGCCTTTCGGATATACCTATGATTCGGCAATCCCGAAGAAAGAGTACAGTAAGCTCAACCAGGTGGAGAAGGAAAATATTCTTCTTTACGGCGTTCTGACGGATACCCCGGTCTCCCTGCCGGCAACACAGTATACTCCTACTGACAGGGAGATTGACTATGATATCAGGGTCGGCAAAAGAATCACGATCAAGGGTGATGAATGGACCGTCCATAAGAAAAAAGGAAAAAAAGGAAAGAAGAAGAAAACAAAGGTTGCCAAATTGTCTTATAAAGGGATTCCCGATTCGGAAAACTATCTTGCTATCGATGTGCAGTACCGCAAATCCAGGAATAAGGCGAAAAGGTCAGCCGCAAAGATGGTCATTACCAATGAACACTCCGTGAAAAAGAAGCTGGGAATCTGGGATAAAAAGTCTACCCGTTATATAGGAAGAGACCGGTTCCTGGTTAACACCGGTTACGGACAATATAATCGTCTCAAGCTGAAGTTTAGCCACAAGGGAATCTACAACATTAAATATTTGAAGATCATATGTCAGCCCCTGGAGGGCTATGAGGAAGCAGTGAAGCGTCTGAAACGGGATCATATGGAAGCAGTCCGTTTCCGGCCCAATCGTTTTGAGGGAAAGATCTTCCTGAAAGAGCCCAGGTTCCTTGTGGTGCCTGTGGCATATTCCAGGGGATGGAAAGCATTTGTGGACGGTGAGGAAGCAAAAGTACAAAGAGCACAGCATATATTCATGGGCCTGATGCTGAAGCCCGGCAATCATCGGATCCGGTTTGTATATCACTCACCTTATCTTGGAACCGGACTCCTGATCAGTCTGATTGGTCAATTCATGCTGCTTATTATAATTATCCGGAGGAAAAAACATCATGGGAACACTATCAATCGTTTTGCCCGCTTATAATGAAGAATTAATGATCGAAGAGACCTGGCGACAGCTCAGCAAGATCATGGAAGACAACAATATTCCCTACGAACTGGTCATGGTGGATGATGGTTCAAAGGATGGAACCTGGGAAAAGATCTGCTCACTGCCTAAAGATCATGTTACAGGAGTCAGCTTTTCCAGGAATTTCGGAAAGGAAGCCGCTGTTTTTGCGGGCCTGGAGACTGCTTCGGGTGACTGTGTAGCGGTCATGGACTGTGATCTGCAACATCCCCCGGAGACTTTGGTAACCATGTATTCTCTCTGGAAGGAAGGATACGAAGTAGTGGAGGGAATCAAATCTTCGAGAGGTAAAGAGAGCAGGATTCATAAGGGATTTGCCAATCTGTTCTACTCTCTGATGAGTAAAGCCATGCATCTGGATATGGCGAATGCTTCCGACTTTAAACTGATGGACAGAAAGGTGGTAGATACCATCCTTCTGATGAAAGAACGCAATCCTTTCTTCAGGGCCATGTCTTCCTGGGTGGGATTTCGTAAGACCACGGTGGAATATGAAGTTCAGGAGAGGATGGCGGGAGACTCCAAGTGGAGTTTCAAATCCCTTGTAAAATATGCCATATCGAACATCAGCTCCTACTCTGCAGCGCCTATGCAGCTTGTTACTATCGCGGGAATACTGACTTTCCTGCTGGCTGTAATTCTGGGTATCCAGACTTTGATCCGGTATTTCACAGGGACGGCGACAGAAGGATTTACCACAGTGATCCTGCTGGTTCTGGTAATCGGAAGCATCCTGATGATGAGTCTCGGAATTATAGGCTATTATGTAGCAAGGATTTATGAAGAGATTAAGGGGCGGCCCCGCTTTATTATTTCACGTACCAATAAATAGTTATCTATATATTTAAATTCCTATAAACATGTGAAAGGAGTCTATTATGTTACAGATTAAAAAAGAGATGGAGAATAATGATCTACTGGTTTCCCTGCAGGGAAGGCTGGACACAGGGACGGCTCCGGATCTTGAGAATGCATTAAAGGATGAGATGGACAATGTTAAGAGTCTGACCATTGATATGAAAGAGCTTGAATATATTTCCAGTGCCGGACTGAGAGTCCTTCTGTCTCTGCAGAAAACCATGAACAAACAGGGAAGCATGGTTATTAAAAATGTTTCAGAAGAGATCATGGAGATTTTCGAGATCACCGGGTTTACAGATATTCTTACCATTGAATCCTGATCTCTCCGGGGTTTTCTGTCAATGATCACAGTACAAGGATGTAAGTATGGATATGAACACTATGTCTATAGAAGCCAGGGTGAAGAATCTGCCCCGTGTGCTGGCTTATATCAATGATAAACTGAGGGAGTCGGACTGTCCGCCAAAAAAGAGGATGCAGATTGAACTGGCCGTGGAGGAGGTATATGTGAATGTTTGTCACTATGCCTATGGCTCCGAGACCGGTTCCGTTGACATCGCTATCGAGTTTGAGGAGGAGCCGGCTCTGGCAAAGATTTCGTTTTCGGACAGTGGGATTCCATTTGATCCGCTGGGAAAAGAGGCACCGAATATCAGTCTGGCTTCAGAAGAACGCCCGATTGGAGGCCTTGGAATATTCATGACCCGGAAACTGATGGATGAGGTCCGGTATAAATATGAAAATGGAAAGAATCATTTGATGCTGGTTAAATATTTCTGAATCGGTGAATGAATCGGCTAATGGAAGAAACCGGTGACAAATTACATTTTTTTGTCATAACAGTTGACAAGAACAAGACGTCATGTTATCATCTTTTCTGTTGAGCTTATTCAACAAGCTGCTGTAGCTCAGTCGGTAGAGCGTCGCCTTGGTAAGGCGGAGGTCTCGAGTTCAAGTCTCGTCAGCAGCTTTTTTGATACCCGAAGAGCCCTTATAGAAGCGGCTTTTCGGGTTTATTATTATTGTAGAATAATTACAGAAAGGAAAAAATTTTTATGTATCATTCAATTGTGAAAGCTATAAAACGAGCCGCTCTGGTCAGTATGGCATCTGCTGCCATGTTGCTGATTCTTTCCGTGGGAACAGCAGCGAAGACTTACACCACTGCCAGGAAGGATCTTCCCCTTAATACCGATAAGAAAGTGGTAACAGTAACCATCAACACCAGGAAGGGACCGAAGGATTTCACCATAGCAGCCCAGCTGCCTAACGGGTTGAACGGAAAGAATAAGAAGACTTACATCACTATGCATGGCTGTGCGGTATCGGCTTTGCGGACCGTTCTGGCCGCTTACCGAAAGAAGTATGTTTCCTACAACAGGGTTGACGTATACCGGAAGCTTGAGAGGAAAGTGTTCGGTAAGTCTTCCTGGGCATCCAACTACCACAGGAGTCTCGGCAGTCAGATGCCTGTATCTATGTATGGGATTTCCAAAGTATTAAGATATTGCGGTATATCCAATACTTATGTCCGCCGATTCCGGAATAAGCAGGCGGTGAAGAGAATTGAGAATCATCTGAAAAGGGGCAATGTGGCTATCGTTGAAACCAACTGCCGCAGACAGAGGAACGGTCACTTCTATGGATCCATCAATAAAAAATGGGCAGGATCCAAACACACACTTCTTCTTCTGGGAATGACCAAAAAAGGCCGGGTTATTGTGGCCGATTCTGCCGACCGTATCTGGGCCGGCCAGAATCAGCGAATCAAGTATGTCAGAATGTCTGAACTGGTTCAGTACATGTTCCCCTGCTCAAGTTCACGCAAACATAATTATTTTCATTATACTAGTGACAGTGGCGGATATATTCTGGTAAAATAATGGCACGCTGATGATATTAACACAGGAGGAGAGCAATGGCGACAGAAGAAAAAGTTTCCAGGAATTTTATAGAGCTTCTAATTGATGAAGACCTGAAAGAGGGGGTCTATGATCATGTCATGACCAGGTTCCCGCCGGAACCTAACGGATATCTCCATATCGGTCATGCTAAGTCTATACTGCTGAACTACGGTCTGGCAGAAGAGTATGGCGGCAAGTTTAATCTTCGTTTTGATGATACCAACCCCACCAAGGAAAAAGTGGAGTTTGTGGAATCCATCAAGAAAGATGTGGAGTGGCTGGGGGCTGACTATGAGGACCGGCTTTTCTTTGCATCCGATTATTTTGACCAGATGTACGAGGCTGCTGTAACGCTGATCCGAAAGGGCAAGGCTTATGTCTGTGATCTGACAGCGGACCAGATCCGTGAGTACCGGGGAACTCTGACAGAGCCGGGAAAGAACTCTCCCTACCGTGACCGGTCTGTGGAGGAGAACCTGGAGCTTTTCGAGAAGATGAAGAACGGGGAATTCAAAGATGGGGAAAAAGTGCTGCGGGCCAAGATTGACATGGCTTCCGGCAACATTAACATGAGAGATCCCATCATCTACCGCGTGGCTCACATGCCTCACCATAATACCGGGGATAAATGGTGTATTTATCCAATGTATGATTTTGCTCACCCCATTGAAGATGCTATTGAAGGAGTCACTCATTCCATCTGTACTCTGGAATTTGAAGATCACAGACCTCTCTATGACTGGGTGGTTCGTGAGATTGGCTATGAGATGCCTCCCCGTCAGATTGAGTTTGCCAAGATGTACCTTACCAATGTGATCACCGGCAAGCGCTATATTAAGAAGCTGGTGGAAGAAGGTATTGTTGACGGATGGGACGATCCCAGGCTGGTGTCTATTGCCGCCCTTCGAAGAAGAGGCTTTACTCCGGAATCTATCCGGCGTTTTATCGAACTGGCCGGCGTCTCCAAGGCTCACAGTTCTGTGGATTATGCCATGCTGGAGTACTGCATCAGGGATGACCTCAAGCTGAAGAAAGCCCGTATGATGGCTGCCCTTGATCCGGTTAAGGTCATCATTGACAACTACCCGGAAGGACAGATTGAATATCTGGATGTAGAGAATAATAAAGAGAATGAAGAGCTTGGTTCCAGAAAAGTTGCCTTTGGCAGAGAACTTTATATAGATCGGGAAGATTTTATGATCGATCCGCCTAAGAAATATTTCCGTCTCTATCCCGGTAACGAAGTACGACTGATGAATGCCTATTTTGTCACCTGTGTCGACTATAAGACAGACGAAGAGGGCAATGTGACAGAGATTCACTGTACTTACGACCCGGAGACAAAGAGTGGCAGCGGATTCACCGGCAGAAAGGTAAAGGGAACCATTCACTGGGTCAGTGCTGATGAGTGTGTGGATGCGGAAGTCCGTCTCTACGAGAATATCGTGGACGAGGAGAAGGGTGTCTACAATGAAGACGGCAGCCTTAATCTTAACCCCAACTCCCTTACTGTGTTGAAGCACTGTAAGCTGGAGAAGGCGCTGGAACAGGCTAAGCCTTATGACAGTTTCCAGTTTGTGCGCAAGGGCTATTTCTGTGTGGATGCCAAAGACAGCAGACCGGACCGGCTGGTCTTCAATCGGATCGTCTCCCTCAAGAGCTCTTTCAAATTAAAAAAATAAGAAAGTGATTAGACAGTTTCCTTCAAATAGAAGAAGGATTTGACAGAATTATCCGGTTGTTTATCGGAATTATGATGACATTTACAAAAAATCCTTCAGATTATTTGCTATTTAGTACAATCTGAAGGATTGTTTTTTATGCAGGACTAATATAAAATAGTAATAATTAATTTTAATTTCCCGAAGGGATTATGATGTTAGAGAGGTGTGAATCATGTATCAGATAGTAAGGAAAGAGATCCTGAATGACCTGGTGGAGCTGATGGAGATCCATGCTCCGTATGTTTCCAGGAAATGCGAGCCCGGTCAGTTTGTTATTGTCCGTGTGGATGAAGATGGGGAACGGGTTCCTCTGACCATCGCCGATTATGACCGGGAGAAAGAAACCGTTACGATTATTTATCAGGTGGTAGGATACTCCACCAAACTTCTTTCTGAGAAAAAAGAAGGAGATTATCTCCAGGACTTTGTTGGTCCGCTGGGAGTACCTGCAGAACTTTCGAAAAAAGAAAAGAAAGTGATCGGTGTAGCCGGCGGAGTCGGAGCGGCACCTCTTTATCCTCAGCTGAGAAAGCTGGCTGAGCAGGGAACCAAGGTGGAAGTGATCATTGGCGGAAAGAGTGAGCCATATGTGCTTCTGGCTGAAAAGTTTGCCAGCTTCTGTGAGAATGTTTATATCGCCACGGATGACGGATCTGCCGGAACGAAGGGTTTTGTTACAACGGTCCTTCAGGATCTTCTGGAGAAAGACAGAGATGCCTATGAAGAATGCATCGCCATCGGTCCGCTGATCATGATGAAAAATGTGGTGAAGGTGACCAGACCCTTTGACCTTCATACCATGGTATCCCTGAATCCCATTATGATTGATGGTACCGGCATGTGCGGCGGATGCCGTGTAACCGTTGGCGGCCAGACGAAGTTTGCCTGTGTTGACGGTCCGGATTTTGACGGATTCCTCGTAGATTTTGACGAGTGTATGACAAGACAGGGATATTTTAAAGAAGAAGAACACCAGTGCAGGATCGGTCTTACAGGAGGGAAATAAATATGGCAAAGAAAAATATGAGTCAGGTGAAGGTTCCCATGCCGGAGCAGGAGCCGGATGTAAGAAATAAGAATTTTGAAGAAGTTGCTCTGGGATACACAGCCGAGATGGCTATGGAAGAAGCCACAAGATGTCTGAACTGTAAGAACAGTCCCTGTGTGGGAGGCTGTCCTGTGAATGTGCCGATCCCGGCCTTTATCGCCAAGGTTGCGGAAGGAGATTTCGAGGAAGCCTACCAGATTATCACCAGTGAGAATGCCCTTCCTGCAATCTGCGGACGTGTCTGTCCACAGGAGAACCAGTGTGAAGGAAAATGTGTCCGCGCTATCAAAGGCGAGGCAGTCGGAATCGGCCGTCTGGAAAGATTTGTTGCGGACTATCATATGAGCCATGCCGAGGCAGCTCCGGTAGAGATTGAGAAAAACGGAAAGAAAGTTGCTGTTGTGGGTTCCGGTCCTTCCGGCATCACCTGTGCGGGAGAACTGATCAAGAAAGGATACGATGTGACGGTATTCGAAGCACTCCACAAGCCGGGCGGAGTTCTCAGCTATGGTATTCCTGAATTCCGTCTGCCCAAAGATCTGGTGGCAAGAGAGATAAAGAGTGTGGAAGACCTGGGCGTGGATATTGAGACCAATGTCATTGTGGGTCGTTCCATTACTGTAGATGAGCTGATGGAAGACGGGTATGATGCCGTGTTTATCGGCAGCGGCGCAGGCCTTCCCCGTTTCTTAAGGATTCCGGGAGAGAATTATCTGGGTGTTGTCAGTGCCAATGAATTCCTTACCAGGGTGAACCTTATGAAAGGATACCAGTTCCCCAGGACGGCCACCCCGGTTAAAGTGGGAAAACGTGTCGCAGTTGTCGGTGCAGGAAATGTGGCTATGGATGCAGCCAGAACTGCCAAGCGCCTTGGCGCCGAGGAAGTATATATTGTATATAGAAGAAGTGAAGAAGAAGCTCCCGCCCGTCTGGAGGAGCTCAATCACGCCAAAGAAGAAGGAATCATTTTCCGTTTCCTGAATAATCCTGCCGCTATTCTCGGTGACGACAAAGGCTGGGTCAAGGGAATGGAGATTGTAAAACAGGAGCTGGGTGAACCGGATGCCTCGGGCAGAAGAAGACCGGTTCCCATCGAAGGTTCCAACTATATTATGGATGTGGACATGGTGGTAATCGCCATCGGCCAGAGTCCCAACCCCCTGATCCGTCAGACCACACCGGGTCTGGATACCGAGAAGTGGGGAGGTATTATTGTTAACGAAGAGACCATGGAGTCTTCCAAAGAGAACGTTTACGCCGGTGGAGACACCGTGACGGGCGCTGCTACAGTCATTCTGGCCATGGGAGCCGGAAAGAAGGCTGCGGCTGCTATCGATGAAAAACTGTCGGGGAGGTAATCATTATGGGCTATAAAATAGGCATCATCAGAGGAGACGGAATCGGTCCGGAGATTGTACGGGAAGCGCAGAAGGTCCTTGAGACAGTGGCAGACCAGGCCGGTCTGGACTTTACCTATGTGGATATTCTTCTCGGCGGAGCATCGATTGATGCAACCGGCGAGCCTCTGACCAAAGAAGCACTGGAGACCGCTGCATCCTGTGATGCAGTCCTTATGGGATCAATCGGCGGCAACACCTCTACATCCCCCTGGTACAAGCTTCCTCCCAATCTGAGACCGGAAGCCGGCCTTCTGGGGATCAGAAAGGGACTCGGACTCTTTGCCAACCTGAGGCCTGCCTATCTCTATGATCAGCTTCGGGCAGCCTGTCCTCTCCGGGACGAGATTATCGGAGACGGATTTGACCTGGTTGTCATGCGTGAGCTGACCGGCGGTCTGTATTTTGGTGAGAGAAAAACCTTTGAGGAAGACGGGATTACCAAGGCAGTGGATACCCTGGTATACGGGGAAGACGAGATCCGGCGAATTGCCATTCGCGGGTTTGACATTGCCATGAAGCGCCGTAAGAAAGTCACCAGTGTAGATAAAGCCAATGTACTTGATTCCTCCAGACTCTGGAGAAAAGTGGTCAATGAGGTGGCAAAGGATTATCCTGAAGTGGAATTGGAACACATGCTGGTGGACAACTGTGCCATGCAGCTTGTGCGGGATCCCAGACAGTTTGACGTCATCCTGACGGAGAACATGTTCGGGGATATCCTCTCTGACGAGGCCAGTATGGTAACAGGTTCTATCGGAATGCTTTCTTCCGCCAGCCTGAAAGAGGGCAGCTTCGGTCTCTATGAGCCAAGCCACGGCTCCGCGCCGGATATCGCGGGAAAAGATATCGCCAACCCCATTGCGACAATCCTGTCGGCTTCCATGATGCTGCGTTATTCCTTTAATCTGGACGCAGCTGCGGATGCAGTGGATGAAGCCGTGAAGAAAGTTCTGGAAGATGGTTACCGTACTGTGGATATCATGTCTCCCGGCATGAAGAAGATCGGGACTGCCGAGATGGGTGACCGAATCGTGGAACGAATAAAGTTAGAGGCGTAAATAATACAATGGAGGAACATATAAATGAGAAGTGATCAGGTAAAAAAAGGAATGCAGCAGGCCCCTCACCGGTCTCTGTTTAATGCACTTGGATATACAAAAGAAGAGCTGGAGCGTCCTCTTGTAGGTATCTGCTGCTCATACAATGAGATTGTACCGGGACACATGAACCTGGATAAGATCTGTCAGGCGGTAAAAATGGGGGTAGCCATGGCCGGAGGAACTCCGGTAGAGTTTCCTGCCATCGCTGTATGTGACGGTATCGCCATGGGACACGTGGGAATGAAATATTCTCTGGTAACAAGAGAATTGATCGCCGATTCAACAGAGGCCATGGCCAAGGCTCATCAGTTTGACGCACTGGTTATGATTCCCAACTGTGACAAGAACGTTCCCGGCCTGCTGATGGCAGCGGCCCGCGTGAATGTTCCCACTGTATTTGTATCCGGCGGTCCTATGCTTGCCGGACATGTGGATGGAAAGAAAAGGAGTCTTTCCTCCATGTTCGAGGCGGTAGGCGCCTATGAAGCAGGAAAAATGAGCGAGGCAGAGGTAGAGGACTATGTCAATAACGTATGTCCCACCTGCGGCTCATGTTCCGGTATGTATACTGCCAACTCCATGAACTGTATGACAGAAGCCATCGGAATGGGCCTTCGCGGCAACGGAACGATTCCTGCCGTTTATTCTGAGAGAATCCGTCTCGCCAAGCATGCGGGAATGAAAGTCATGGAGCTTCTGGAGAAGAATATCCGTCCTCGTGACATTATGACCAAAGAGGCTTTCCTTAATTGTCTTTGTGTGGATATGGCACTGGGATGTTCCACCAATACCATGCTTCATCTTCCTGCCATTGCCCATGAAGCCGGCGTGGAGCTGAACATGGAGATTGCCAACGAAATCAGCAAGAAGACTCCTAACCTCTGCCATCTGGCACCGGCAGGTCCCACTTATATGGAGGATCTGAACGAAGCCGGCGGAGTGTATGCCGTAATGAAAGAACTGGCAGATCTGGGTCTCCTTAATACAGATCTTATTACTGCTACCGGAAAGACTGTGGGAGAGAATATCCGGTATGCCCATAACATGAATCCCGAGGTTATCCGTCCGACAGATAATCCCTACCTGAAAGAGGGCGGTATTGCTGTTCTTAAAGGCAATCTGGCACCGGATACCGGTATTGTAAAACAGTCTGCCGTGATCCCGGAGATGATGGTCCATGAGGGTCCGGCCAGAGTATTTGACTGCGAAGAGGATGCCATCGAAGCCATTAAGGGCGGCAAGATCGTAGAGGGTGACGTGGTAGTTATCCGCTATGAAGGTCCCAAAGGCGGCCCCGGTATGAGAGAGATGCTGAATCCGACATCTGCCATTGCAGGCATGGGTCTGGGTTCCAGCGTAGCTCTTATTACAGACGGACGTTTTTCCGGTGCATCCAGAGGCGCTTCCATCGGACACGTCTCTCCGGAGGCTGCAGTGGGTGGTCCCATTGCCCTGGTGGAAGAGGGAGATATCATTAAGATTGATATCCCCAACAACAGCCTGAACCTGGATATCTCCGATGAGGAAATGGAAGCAAGAAGAGCAAAATGGCAGCCGAGAGAACCGAAGATTAAAGAAGGATATCTGCTTCGCTATGCAGCTCTTGTTACCTCCGGTAACAGAGGAGCGGTTCTGGATGTGAACCAGATTAAATAAAAAGACACTCGACAGTTTAACAGAAAGGAATATCTGATGAAACAGATGCTGAATGGTTCAGAGATCATCGTAGAATGCCTGAAAGAGCAGGGAGTGGATACTGTATTCGGTTATCCCGGAGGCGCGATCCTGAACGTATATGATGAGTTATATAAACACAGTGATGAAATCAGGCATATTCTGACATCTCATGAGCAGGGAGCTGCCCACGCAGCGGACGGATATGCAAGATCAACCGGAAAAGTGGGAGTATGTTTTGCCACTTCCGGACCCGGAGCGACAAATCTGGTTACGGGACTGGCTACGGCTTATATGGATTCCATCCCGGTCATTGCTATCACCTGTAATGTGGGTATCAGCCTCCTGGGTAAGGACTCTTTCCAGGAGATCGATATCAAAGGAATATCCATGCCCATCACAAAGCATAATTATATCGTAAAAGATGTGGAGAAACTTGCCGGTGTGATCAGGGAAGCCTTCCGTATCGCCAATTCCGGAAGAAAAGGACCGGTTCTTATTGACGTGACAAAGGACGTTACAGCTTCTACAACCATGTATGAGTCTGTGGATCCGGCTCCTATCTACCCGGTCAGCGACACGATTCAGGAA
>CACXGS010000385.1 GCA_902767195.1 uncultured Lachnospiraceae bacterium
AGGGATTCATACACGTCTGCTGAAAGACGGGATCTCATCACTCTGTCATCAAATACCATAGATCCAAATAATTCGGGAATGTTCTTACTCATCATAATAACCTCTCTTTCTAAACAGAAAACGCCCCGGAGACATCATTCATCATCTCCGGGACGCCTTTGTCCCATTGTTTGCCATTTTATATTTACACGCCACTGTCTCCGTAGTTGGATAAGACTCTGGCGGAGGGATCTTTCACATCACAGCCCTCCCAATTTCTGTTGGGCATCCAGAAATCTTTAACCATCTCTGACCGACCCGGATAGAACTTCTCGAAAATGTCCCGGTAGAGCAGAGATTCTTTGGTAAAAGGCCTGGCGTGATCATACTGCCGGATCTTCTCTTCAAAGTCTGCATCCGTGTAGGTTCTCTCTGCCAGTTTTATAATATCATCTGCCAGGGAATGACCCACGGCATCGGAAAAGGCCGCTTTTTCTCTCCAGAGAATGCTGTCCGGGATCAGTTTGTCCTTTTCAAAAGCTTTTCTTAGTAGATATTTTCCCTTCCCGTAACGGTTCATCTTTTTCTCTGGATCGATGGCCATACAGTATTCCACAAAATCCAGATCACCAAAGGGAACCCTGGCCTCCAGGGAGTTCACGCTGATACAGCGGTCAGCCCGGAGCACATCGTACATATGAATCTCCCGGATCCGCTTCTCTGCTTCCTTCTGAAACTCCTCCGCATCCGGTGCAAAATCCGTATATTTATAGCCGAAAATCTCATCAGAAATCTCGCCGGTCAGAATCACCCTGAGATCCGACTGTTCATGAATGGCCTTGCAGACCAGATACATACCCACCGAGGCCCGGATCGTTGTAATGTCATAAGTCCCCAAAGCTCTGATCACATCCTCAAGGGCATCGAGAACATCCTTTTCTGATATGATCACCTCGTGGTGATTGGAATGAATGTAGTCCGCCACTTCTCTGGCATACTTAAGGTCGATGGCATCAAGGTCCATCCCAATTGCCCAGGTCTCCAAAGGTTTCTCGAATATCTTAGCGGCAATCCCGCATACCAGGGAAGAATCCAGACCTCCGGAAAGAAGAAAACCCACAGGAGTATCCGAATCCAGCCTCTTTTCTACTCCCCGGATCAGCAAATCGTGGATGTTTGCCGTCACTGCAGCCACATCATCCTCACAGTATTCCTTCACTTCAGACATATCCCGGTAACAGGTAAACTTCCCATCTATGAAATAATGTCCCGGCGGAAAGGGAAGAATCCGTTCCACAAGGCTTGTCAGATTCTTCGGTTCCGATGCGAACACGTAAGTCCCGTTTCCTGAAATACCGTAGTAGAGGGGACGAATGCCAATGGGATCTCTGGCTGCAATATAACAGTCCTTTTTCACATCATACATGACCAGCGCATACTCCGCATCCAGCATAGCAAACATATCTGTCCCGTATTCCTGATACAGGGCCGGCAGAATCTCGCAGTCCGACTCACTAATAAAACGATACCCTTTATCCAGCAGCTCCTCTTTCATTTTCCGGAATCCGTATATTTCGCCATTGCAGACAAGGACAATCTCACTGCCTTCCGGCAGCTGGATCCCCTCTTCTCCTTCTGACAACGACCATATGGGGCATACCTCTTTTTTTCCGTAGACAAAGGGCTGCATTCCCGCCTCCGTGATTCCCATGATGGAAAGCCGGTTAAAGCCGAGCCAGCCATTTCCGGTATTGACCATCCTGCTGGCATCAGGCCCTCTTGAACGGGTCCTGGAAAGTGCATTTTGAATCTCTCCTATGTCTCCTTCTTTTCCGCAGAAACCGATGATTCCACACATAAGACTCACCTCCTGTAATTGTACACACATCCTTAAAAAACGAAAAAAGCGCCCTGAAGATACTTCTTCAAGACGCCTTTGTCTTTATATTTTGTTACTTTACCCTCTTCCTGTCATTTTGTCAAGAAAAAATCGTCGTTTTGTTCTGTGAAATGATGATTCATCACATTTTTTTCTGAAAACTCTTCCATGGTATATTCAAAGTCGCATGCTCATTCAGCAAAGCATCCACATGCATCAGAAGCGGGAAGTCTTCCTCTTTGACTTTGCCCCTCTTTGCAAGTGCTTTGACCGCCCGTGCTGTCCTGGTTGCGATCACCACCGCTTCAAGAGTCTGTCCTTTCAGCTGTGCAAGGGTCTCTTCAATGGTATACCCTTTCCCCAGAAGCAGGCCTACCGTTCTGCTGCGTCCTGCAGCCACTGTCACTTCCAGATCTCCGGCTGCGTACATGATCATATCCTCGCTGCCCCCAACCAGACGCAACAGGTCCAGCATCTCTTTTACGCTCTCCTGAAACAGAGCGGCCTTCATGTTATTGTGATCAATTCCGTCATCTCCCAGCTTTTCTTTGATTCCCAGTGCAAGTGCTGTTCCCAGGGCATAGCCGTTCTTCAGAGCCACTGCGCACTCAAGCCCGACAACATCCAGAGTCAGGCTGATAATATAATAATCCGTAGAAAACAGAC
>CACXGS010000386.1 GCA_902767195.1 uncultured Lachnospiraceae bacterium
TATCCGGCCTTGTAAACGCCGATGCCTACGTAGAGTTTCACTTTATGGCTTCGCGCCTTTCGGGCCCACTGATTCAATACACGGTCATATTTGGCATAGGGATGCTTGAATCCCCAGTAGATCTGCGGGCAGATATAATCCACATAGGATTTGCTGTTGAGCCAGGTATTTATATCTACATAGTAGGAATAGGGGCTGACCAGATTCTCGATACTTCCCGCCGGGCTGATGCCGAAAGTACAGGAAGGGCGGATGCTCTTTACCGCGGAATGGAGTCTTCTCACCAGAATATTAACCTGATGGCGGCGGTACTGGGCTACGCTCTTTCCGGCTTTCCTGAAGGCTGATTTTCTGTACTCCGGTCCGTCAAAGGCTGTCCTGACATTTCCCTGGGAGAAAGAGGGATAGAAATAATCATCCATGTGGATTCCGTCTACATTGTAATTGCGAACGATCTCCTTTACTCCTCTGACGATCAGGGTGCGGACCTCCTTCTTGGAGGGATTGTAATAAAGTGCGCCATTGTAGGCCAGAACATTTCTCTGTTTCCCGGAAGTGTTATGCCAGATCCTGGCCGGATTCTTCGGGGACAGCTTACCGTACTTGGTGGTGCCCGATGCTACTCTATAGGGGTTGATCCAGGCCTCGATCTTGAGTCCCTTGCTGTGGGCCACCTCCACCATGATTTTCAAAGGATCATAGCCGGGGTTCCTGCCCTGTTTGCCGGAAATGCAGGCAGACCAGGGGAAGTAGCGGGACCGGTACATAGCGTCTCCGAAAGGTCTCACATGGACAAGAACCCGGTTCATCCCCCGCTTCTTTCCATTGTTACACACCTTTGCAAAATATGTCCGGAAAGTCTCTTCACTTCTTCTGCTGTAACTGGATCGGTAATCATCGTAATCATAAAAAGCAAACCAGAAAGCCCTGTACTCTTTGGATGCAGCTTCTGTCTGTATAGGGCGCGCCAGGTCGCAGAAGACCAGAGCGGCAAGGATTGCCATGACCATGATCCGTTTTAATAATCCTCTCATAAATACCTCTCTTGCTTATTGTTATTTATTCTATTTCTATGCCCAGTCGTAGTAGGCTGCCACTTCGTAATCTTCCGGAAGCTTCAGACTGCCGATACCTGCCGGGGCGCCCATAATCCAGTCGACATCGTCCTGCTGGGATGCAATAGCATCAAAGTTCATCATGACTGCGCCGATATCCAGCCAGGTATCCTCATGGGAAGTCATATTTTCCCGCTTGACGCAAAGAATAACCTGCCGGCCCCGAAGGATGAAGCGATAAGGCTGACGGTTCAGGAAAGAGGGAGAAAGGCTCGCAGCGTAGAAAGACTGATCCAGGAGGGGATCAATGATATTGGCCTCCCAGTTCACCGGCTGACCCCAATGATCCTGATAGACCAGCTCCTCCTGAGCGATCTTGGGAGCAATGTGTCCTTTCCTTTCCCTGAAGAAGACATTAGAAGGATTCAGAATATCCAGTCTCTTCTTGGTCTTCTCCTTCTTGCCGTAGCCACAGGCGATCACGACAACGGCCTCTTTGTCGGAATCAATCATCGCTGCTTTTTTGGCAGCCTCACTGTCGTTCACCGTCAGCCAGCAATGGCTTATTCCCATCTCAGTCAGAGTCAGGCAAAGGTCCTCCGCAATGTATCCGGCATTTTCCAGGTAATACTCGTCTTTCCGGGACAGAAGAATCAGATAGGCCGGTGCCATAAAGCTCTTGCCCCGGTATCCGGTCACTCCTTCCAGCCTGGAGTTCGTATCTCCGGTCCGGATGGCCAGCTCCACATCAATATGAGGAATCAGGTGATGGAGCTTTGCGAAGGCTTCCTCAATGGCTTTCAGTTTCTCCGCTTCCAGCTCCGTCTTTTTGTACTCTCGGATTGATGTTCTTTTCTCAATCTTCTCCATATATTTCATGAGTCTCACTCCTTTCGATCTAGGGGTAATGTTCAGTCGGAATCGTCTTGACGATTCCCCGCGAGTTGCGCGAGGCAGTTTCGTCTTTTTTTATTCCCGGAATATTCGGATTCCGCTCTACAGGTTTGCCGCTCCGATCATACAGGCATCATCTCCCAGCTGTGCCACTTCCAGCTCCGGTATCATGCCGTACTCCCCGCCAAAGCTGTCCTCCAGAATCATTTTCTTCACATCGGGAATCAGCTGGTTTGCATAGCGGGACATCCATCCCCCAATCAGAACCAGCTGGGGCCGGAACATGTTGATAATGTTCACAATGCCCTGACCCAGCATCAGTGTATACTGTTCGATACATTCCTGTAATTCTATATCCGAATCCTTCTCCCGAAAGATTTCTTCCAGGGTCATATCCCTCTCGGTTGCCTTGCGGGCGGACCGAAGAAGGGCAGGTACGGAAGTGTAAGCTTCCAGGCAGCCTTTCCTGCCGCAGGTACAAAGTCTCCCGTTGACCCGGATCACCTGGTGTCCTACCTCGCTGCCGCCGATCACACCGCCTTCAAAGACTTCTCCATTCAGTATGATGCCGCCGCCGACACCATTTCCCAGGGTGAACATGGCCACATCGCTGTAATCCTTGCCGGCACCGGCCACCGCCTCTCCCAAAGCGGCGCAATCCGCGTCATTGGCAATGCGGACCGGGCAGGGAATCACCTTTCCCAGCTCACTGGCCAGAGGGACATTCTCCCAGCGGATGTTATTGGAATAGAGAACCGTGCCGGTCCTCCGGTCAATGGTACCCGGTACCCCCACACCTACGCCGATGCACTGGTCTAAGGGGACATGGTTATCTTCCAGGAGCTTCAGGGTCTCAGCTGCCACTTCGTCGAT
Source organism: uncultured Lachnospiraceae bacterium (assembly GCA_902767195.1). The sequence goes on from CACXGS010000386.1 coordinate 2,823, forward strand.
AATCTCCAAAGCCGGCCGTTTCGGCCTGGTAGGAAATCTTTTGGCGGTCATCAGCTGCTGACGGTCATTTACCAGACCAATCTGAGTATTGGAGGATCCGATCTGGATACCCACCCGGACAGGACTAGCCTTCTCCCGGATGGTCGTCAGCAAAGCGTCACATCGCCCCTCGATCTGCCAGTCGCCGCAGCCGGCGGGAAGGAAAAGAGAATCACCTTTCTTATAAGATACCATCTCTCCTTTGTTACTGATCGTACCTTCACCATCCAGGATCAGGATACTCAGGAAAGAAGTCTCATTAACCGTTCCCTGCATCCGGTAAGTCAGACGGCCGTCCAGATTTAATTTATCCACCGTAAAATAATCACAATCCGCGATATGAGGATAATTACTACCGCTCTTAACAATGGGGACCCGGTTGGTCACAGCCAGCGCTTTCTCAATATGAAGGTCGCGCTTCTTGCCATCCTTCCCCACCCGTCCGTAATCATAGACCCGGTAGGTGACATTGGAATTCTGCTGAATCTCGGCAATAACAATCCCCTTGCCGATAGCATGCAAAGTACCGGACTCAATGAAAAGGGCATCCCCCTTCTTCACCGGAACCGCATTCAGAACTTCCAAAAGAGTGTTCTCCTCGATCCTCCTGGAAAACTCCTCCCTGGTAATCTCCCGCTTGAAACCGTAATAAAGGAAAGCATCCTCCTCCGCATCCAGAACATACCACATCTCTGTCTTACCATACTGGCCTTCGTTCTGAAGAGCGAAACCATTACTGGGATGTACCTGGACCGACAGGTTATCTTTGGCGTCAATGAACTTGGTCAGAATGGGAAACTCCCGAAATCTTCTGCAGTGGGAACCCAGGACCTCCCTCCCCTGTACATCGATGTACTCTTGAAGAGTACGCCCCTTAAAGGGCCCGTTATCAATAATAGAGGGGCCATCCGGATGGCAGGAAAGTTCCCACGCCTCCGCACAGACA
>CACXGS010000387.1 GCA_902767195.1 uncultured Lachnospiraceae bacterium
GTCTGCGTACGTCCTGATTTTGTCGACAATTTTGCAACCCTTGCTGAGATTAAAAAAGAACATATCGCCATAGACGAAGCTTTCGTGGGCTCCTGCAACAACGGCAGACTGGAAGACCTGGAAGCTGCTGCCGCAGTGGTGAAAGGTAAAAAAGTCAGCCCCAAAGTCCGTTTCATCGTTGCGCCTGCCTCCAAACAGGTCATGCTTGATGCCATCGAATCCGGAGCCATCACCACCCTCGCCGAAGCCGGAGCCATGATCATGAACCCCAACTGCTCTGTCTGCTGGGGAAGCTGCCAGGGAGTCATCGGTGAAAACGAAGTACTGATTACCACCGGTACCCGAAACTTCAAGGGTCGATCCGGGGCTGCCAGCTCCAAAGTTTACATGGCAAGCGCCGCCAGCTGCGCTGCTTCCGCTATTGCCGGATATATAACCGGACCGGAAGACATCTGACAGAAAACATAAGAAAGGAATGCACATGAATACATTTACGGGTAAAGTTTGGGTCTTGGGTGATGATATCGACACGGATATTATTATCCCCACGGATTATCTTGCTCTTCCCACGGTTGAAGATATGAAGCAGTATGGTTTCTCTCCTCTCAGACCGGAGCTTGCCGGCCTGATCGGTGAGGGGGACATCATAGTTGCAGGCAAGAACTTCGGCTGTGGTTCCTCCAGGGAACAGGCGCCGGAGATTATCAAAGCGCTGAAAGTAGCTTGTGTCATCGCTAAATCCTACGCCAGGATTTTCTTCCGCAATTCCATCAACAACGGTCTTCTTCTTATTGAAAATGACCAGATTCAGGATGCGGTCAAGGAAGGAGATTCCATCACCGTCACCATGGGAGAATCCATCGAACATGAGGGAAAAGTCTATCCAATCCATCCCCTCCCTGATAATCTCATGGATATTTTAAATGCAGGCGGCCTGGTAAAGGCCATGCAAAAGCGCAACGGAATCGAGTCCTGAGATGACCGGGCCATTTCTGATGGCCTGTCAAATCATTGCAATGGAAGAGAACTGAATTCAGAGGAATAGATTATGGGAAGTACTTTAATAGAGAAAATAATCCAGAAAAATACCGGAATAGATAAGCTGTCTCCCGGCCAGATCGTCACCGTAGACGTTGACCGGGTTATGATTCATGATATCTTTATTCCCTTTGTTGCAGAGAAATTTGAAGAGATGGGCTTTAATGCCCTGTGGGATACCGATAAGGTGGTTCTGATCTACGATCACCTGGTTCCCACCAGCGCGGTGGAAGACGTCAGACATTTTAAAATCGGTGATGCATTTGCTGAAAAATACGGTTTGGTCCATGTCCACAGGTCCGATGGAATCTGTCATCAGCTGATGACAGAGGCTGGCTATGCCAAACCGGGAGATATCGTTTTCGGGACAGATTCTCACACGACCACCTACGGCTGTGTCGGATGTTTCTCCTACGGCACCGCCTACACCGAGATGGCTTCTATCCTGGAAACCGGCCAGCTCTGGATCAGGGTCCCGGAAACCATCAAGGTAGTCATTGACGGGACTCTTCCTGAAAATGTCATGGCCAAAGATGTCATTCTCCGTCTTTTGGGGGATCTGCGTTCCGACGGTGCCACCTACAAGGCTCTGGAAATCAGCGGATCTGCTGTGGATGCCATGAGCGTAGCCTCCCGCATGACCATTTCCAATATGGCCGTGGAAGCCGGGGCCAAATGCTGCCTCTTCCGGCCGGATGAGAAAACAGCAGAATACTCTCAGGTTGCCCTGTCGGATGTCGACTGGCTCTACGGAGATGAAGACGCTGTCTACTGTCAGGAGCTCCACTATCAGGCTGAGGATCTGAAGCCTGTATGTGCCTGTCCCTCCCAGGTGGATAATATCAAAAATGTTTCCGAGATTGAGGGGACGGATATTGACCAGGTATTTATCGGATCTTGTACCAACGGCCGTCTGGAAGACCTGGCTGCGGCAGCCGCCATTCTTAAAGGCAAAACCGTCGCGGTGAAGACCATCATCACACCGGCAAGCCGAAAGATCTACCTGGAAGCCATCAAAGAAGGTTATATGTCTGCCCTGGTTGAAGCCGGATGTATTGTCACCCAGCCCGGCTGCGGACTCTGCTGCGGACGTTCCGGCGGAATCCTCACCGATGGGGAGAAGGTTCTTGCAACCAACAACCGGAACTTCCTGGGCCGAATGGGAACCTCCAAGGTAGGCATTTACCTGGGATCACCTAAAACGGCTGCCACTTCGGCAATCACAGGTAAAATCACCATGCCGGAATGCTGA
>CACXGS010000388.1 GCA_902767195.1 uncultured Lachnospiraceae bacterium
CTTTTGTGACCATTCCTTCTGTGGGTACTTCTGTGACCTTCCTGATTTTTTCCGGAATTCTCCTTTTGATCGGCATCCTCTATTTTATTTCCATGGGAAGGAATCGAAGGATGGCAGTCATCTCCGTCATCCTTTTCCTGGTCTGTTCCCTCTTGGGGCACACGGACCGCTTTGCCTTTTGGGATAACAGCTTGACCTATGAGGGAGAATCCATCTATAATTATCTTCAGGTAAAAGAGGATGAACGTTCCGTAATATTTTCTACCAATGTCCTCTTTGGTGTTCAGTCCGTGAAAATGAAAGAAGATGAGCTGACAGGAATGTATTATGACTATGCGCTGGCTGCCCCGGTCATGGCAGATGTCTCTGCCAGGAAGAATCCCAGGATGCTGGTTCTGGGCATGGGAACCGGAACTTTTGCAGGCCAGTGCCGTAAGTATTTCCCCGGGCTTTTGGTGGAAGGAGTGGAGATCGACCAGAAGATCACCGATCTTGCCCATGAATATTTTGACCTGTCCCCGGACATACCCGTCACCACATACGACGGCCGGGCTTTCTTAAATGTTTCCAAAGAGAAATACGACGTGATTATGGTGGATGCCTATCAGGATATCACCATTCCCTTTCAAATGAGTTCGACAGAATTCTTCACTCTGGTCAGGGATCATCTGAAGCCGGACGGTGTGATGGTTGTGAACATGAATATGTACACGGAAGACCAGAACAGCATCAGCGGTTGGCTCAGCAATACCATCGCCTCCGTATTTGACCATGTTTACACTGTGGATGTGGCAGGAAGCACCAACAGAGAGCTGATTGCCACACTGGATTCATCGATAAGAGAGGGGCTTCCTGACAAGATTAGCAACCTTCCTCCCGGAGAGCTCAGGACCATGATGTACCGGGTAAACAGGAGCTTAAATGACTACCATAAAGGGGAGGGCATATTTACGGATGATAAGGCTCCGGTAGAACTGATGGGAATGAAAGTGATCGACAGTCTGATCGCTAATGAGATTGACTATTACCGGGACATTCTCAAAAAAGAAGGAATTCCCGGACTTATGAATAATTGATAAAGGAGATAATCGTGGATAAAAGCCTGATGTTAAAAACTATATTCGGTCAGGTGAAAGAGTTCAAAAAAGACTCTTTACTGACCCCTTTTTATATGTTTCTGGAAGTCATTCTGGAAATGATAATCCCCCTTCTGATGTCATCCATTATTGATAACGGAGTAGAGAAGGGAGACATTGCTCATATTGTACGTATGGGAGGCTGGATGGTCCTGGTGGCATGCCTCTGCCTGATAACAGGAATCCTGGGCGGAAAATACGGAGCCAGAGCTTCCTCCGGTTTTGCCAGGAATCTGAGGAAAACCATGTATGAGAATATCCAGACCTTTTCCTTTTCTAACATCGACCGCTTCAGCAGCGCCAGTCTCATAACCAGGATGACCACGGATGTAACGAATCTGCAGAATGCCTACCAGATGCTTCTGCGCATGTGCGTCCGCGCGCCATTTTCCATCCTCATTGCCATGATTATGTCCTTTATGGTAAATGCCAGGCTGGCCTCGGTGTACCTGGTGGCCGTATTGGTTCTGGGTTGTTGCCTGGGACTGATTGTGGCAAATGCCATGAAATTCTTTAAAAAAATGTTTGAGAAATACGACCGTCTCAATGAGAGCGTCCAGGAGAATGTTTCCGCCATCCGGGTGGTCAAGGCCTTTGTCCGGGAGAATTTCGAGAAGAAGCGCTTTGGAAAAGCCAGCGATGAGCTGAGAGGTATGGGAGTTGCCGCGGAGAGGATTGTTGCCCTGAATGCTCCGCTGATGATTTTTACTGTCTATGCCTGTATCCTGACCATCAGCTGGCTGGGAGCAAACATGATCGTCAGCAGTGAACTGACCACAGGTGAGCTGATGATGCTCCTGACCTACTGTATGAATATATTGATGAGCCTGATGATGCTGTCCTTTGTCTTTGTCATGATGTCCATGAGTGTGGCCAGTGCCGAACGTATCAGCGAGGTCATTAATGAGAAGGCAGATATTGTGAATCCGGAGCATCCTGATTATGATATCCTCGACGGCAGCATCTGTTTTGACCATGTGAATTTCCGTTATAATCCACAGGCGGAGGTTAATGTTTTAAATGATATCAATCTTTCCATTGCCAGTGGTGAGACCATTGGGATCATCGGCGGAACAGGAAGCGGTAAATCCAGTCTGGTCAACCTGATCAGCCGTCTTTACGATGTCTCCGAAGGAACACTGAAGGTGGGAGGAAAAGATGTGAGGAACTACGACCTCAAGACCCTGAGAGATGAGGTTTCTGTTGTCCTCCAGAAGAATGTCCTCTTTTCCGGAACCATCCTGGAGAATCTCCGCTGGGGAGACCCGCAGGCTACAGAGGAAGAGTGCAAAAGAGCCTGCCGCCTGGCCTGTGCCGATGAATTCATCGACCAGATGCCCCAGGGCTATGAAACCATGATCGAGCAGGGAGGAACCAATGTATCCGGCGGGCAGAGACAGAGACTGTGTATCGCCAGAGCCCTGATTAAAAAGCCGAAGATTCTGATCCTGGATGACAGTACTTCGGCTGTGGATACCTCCACCGACGCCCGGATCCGCAAGTCATTTGCCGAGGAGATACCGGATACTACCAAGCTGATTATCGCCCAGAGGATTTCCTCCGTCATGCGCAGTGACCGGATCGTGGTCATGGACAACGGCGCGATCTCGGACGTGGGAACCCACGATGAGCTTCTGGAAAGAAGCAAGATTTACAGGGAGGTCTACGAATCCCAGACCCAGGGTGGAGGAGATTTCGATCAGATGGGAGGTGAAGCCTGATGTCAGATAAGAACGCGGGCAGAGTACCCAAAGGAAGAAGAAGACAA
>CACXGS010000389.1 GCA_902767195.1 uncultured Lachnospiraceae bacterium
TACTGGAGCATAAGGGGATCGAACCCTCGACCTTCAGATTGCGAACCTGACGCTCTCCCAGCTGAGCTAATGCCCCGTATCCGGATATGGCAGAACACAAAGAGTACCAATATTTCTGCCTTCTGTATTCTACCATATTCTCCGGAAAAAGCAAGGTAGTCTTCCATCAGACTCCTGCAGAATAAATGTCGGATCGTATCATTTTCCAAGCATCCGGTTCTCTACCCGGATACCCGAATCCACATGGGCGGCAAAGATGTCGGCATCTTCCATTTTGCCCACGATGTCGCCGTAATGGGTGGGAACGGCAATTTGCGGCCGGATTGTATTTACCAGTTTGGCTGCCTTTTTGGCATCCATGGTATAGGTTCCTCCTGCCGGCACCAGGGCGATATCGCAATGTACTGCCTTATTCTCTTTGGTGATATCCGTATCTCCTGCGATGTATATTCTCTGTCCGTCTAAAGTCAGGATATAGCCGACCCATCCCGCATTTTTGGGGTGGAAGGGCTTCAGGGTGTTGTAGGCCGGAACCGTTTCCAGGGGCAGCCCGTCAATCGTATAGGATTCTCCGGGCTCCACAGTGACAATTCTGGCAACAGAATCGTCCAGGCTGCGGGCTGTAGCCTCCATCCTGCGGGGTGCTACCAGTAGGGTTTCCTTTGTGCATATCTTCTTGATGTCCTCCACGGAAAAATGATCGTAATGGTCATGGGTTACCAGAACAAAAGCGGCGTCATGGGGTTCTCCCTCCACATGGAAGGGATCCACATATATGGTTCCCAATTCGCTGCGAATACGAATACTGCTGTGTGTCAGAACATCGATATTACTAATCATTGAATTATCCTTTCTTGCTTCTTTTACGGAAGCAAAGCTTTTTTATTTGTCCTGCTCCAGACAATCATCTACGCGTATGACGCGTTTTTCATGGACACTGTCCTTAAAGAAATCTTTGACCGAACATCCGGCTCGTCCGGAGGATGCGCAGGCACAGGCACAGGCGCAGGAGGATGCGCAGGCGCAGTGTGATGCGCAGGCACAGGAAGATGCGCAGGAAGAATGGTGTGAGCCTCCTGACCGGGAAGATCGGGATGAAGTCGATCTTCTTACAGGTACATTGACCACATTGACATGGATAAATGTATTGCCTGAGGTTCCGTAAGGATAGGTTCCGTTCTTGGTATACTTCTCCGGATTCTCAATCTGGTCTTCTTCTACCACTTCTTTGCTCTTGATCATACTGCGGCCACAGTAGGCACAGGTGTCTTTCCCCTCCTCACGGGGAGCACCGCAGCCCGGGCAGTTCTCGTAATATTCGATCTTTGTACGGGTTATCTTCTTTTTGGTTGGCTGACTGCTTCCGAATCCGACGCCTTCTAAGAGCCAGCGGAAAAGGCGGTATATGATCACAAAGGGAGTGGCGAAAAAGCCAAACAGAAAGACCAGTCCCAGGAGTCCGGTGATCAGATCCCAAAAAGTGAACTCATCATCGGTTCCCGAATCGCCCCCGTTCCACTCGCTTTCATTGCCTGCCTGACGGTCTTCGGCAAAGGCAAAGGTATCGTTGGGATAGGTTACAGACATGGTGAATCGTTCTCCCTCTGCCAGAGATGTCTTAAACACAAGATATCCGGCCTCCTGCTGGCAGTCCGGCTGCCATGCTCCGGCATTTTCCTCATTCCAGCGGATGGTGAGCTGTTTCACTTCCATTGTGTCAAACCAGGCAGGGGTAAAGGTGTATACCGTCTCCCCTTCCACCCATTTATCAATCTGGTACATGTGGTCCTGGGTCATGGAAAAGTCTATGCTGACCGTTTCCCCTTCCCCGTAAGCCCGGTCCAGATAGATGGCCAGGGCGTTACCGTTATCACTGATCCGGCTGATGGTGTCACTTAAACCGATCACATTTTCATGAAACCGGTTGGGCACGCCCAGGTCGATCCATTCCAGCTTGCCGATGGAATCATCCAGGACTTTCCATACAATATGATAGGTCATCTGAAGAGAAGCATCTTCATTGACATCCACCGTAATGGCAAAATCCTGTATCTCGTCAGTCACTTTGGCCTGTGCCGCGACAGGGGATACCAACACCAGAATCAGGAAAGCTGCTGCAAACACTAAAGATCGGACAGAATATTTTATGATTCGATTCATCAGCAATACCTCCTAAGCGGACACTCTCCCGTCATCTCGGCGGAATAATCCCTGCGAATGACACAGAACTGGCTATCCCAGATGGATTCCCAGTTGTCTTTTAACATGTTGCCTAAAGGTGGGTCAGACAGCCAGCTCTGGCATGGAACCACATTTCCTCCCGGCGTGATGGCCATGTTTGAAAGGCAGGCGCCACAGGATGGAGCCGGAATGTTAAGCTCTTCAAAAACCTTCTGGTCAATCCAGCCCGGCGACGTAAAGGCAATCTCCATCTCGTTCTCATGGCAGTAGGCAACCGCATCCCGCAGGATGCTTTCCAGTTCCTCTCCTGTCAGCTGGAGATTCTCCGAGGCTTCAAGGGCTGCATTTCCGGTGGTGATGAGACCGGAACAGGTGACATAGATGACCCCTTTTTCGTGAAGAAATTCAAGGGTCTTGCGATAGTCCCTGTTCAAGGTGCAAAGAGGCGTGTTGATGCTGACAGAAAGCCCTTCGGCCAGCGCATTATCAATCCCCTTTACCGTATCTTCGTAGCGCTGGGCTCCCACCAGCTGATTGTGCACCTCAGGATCCGGCGAATAGAAGGTAATCTGCACACTGTCGAGATCTGCCTGATGAAGCTCTCTGCAGAATTCTTCCGTCAGCCGGATTCCATTGGTATTCAGGCGGGAGATGAACCAGCGGGCATATTTGACCAGCTCTACCAGATCATCCCGCATGGTGGGCTCTCCTCCTGTAAATGTAACCTGGGGGATTCCTATTTCCCGGCATTTATCAAGGATCGCTTTCCAGTCCTCTGTGGTCAGCTCCTCTTCATCGGCCAGAACCTGGTCCGCCGCATAACAGTGGACACACTTCTGGTTGCAGTGCCATTTACCGTTTTTGGTCATAGCACTGACCATCAGGTCCATACGATGAGGCGCCGTCATATATTCCGCATAATCTCCGATGCTCATATAGTGGATATCCGTCGTCACTTTCTCCCGATAGGCGATCTGCCTCATGGTCTGATAAATGGTCTGAATATCTCCCCGGATACGTTTCCTGGTGAAAAGAGGAATGATCTTCTTCACATTTTCCACGCTTCGGTCGAGAATACCCTGGATGTCATTGTCATCAATTTCTTTTCCGTCAAACTTGTTGGTCTCACGGATCATCTCCGCCAGCATGACTGCCCAGGCGAAATTCACCGGTATGATATCGGAACCGTTTATAATGGCAATACTCGGATTCAGCGCGTTCTCTTCCTTCTTGGGTGGTATCAGGTGGATACGGATCACGCCGGGCCCGTCAGGATTCAATGTTGTGTGCAGAACTTCGTTGAAAGTGGTATCCATATAGCTTTGGATTCTCTGTATGGTCTTTGTTTTTCTGAAAATTTTAGGTACAGGAATCATAGTGTCCTCCCGGATTACGCTCTATGCGACATTTAAATACTATGCTTACAATGCAAACCCTTGCTAATTCGTATACAGTTCTACCGGATCCCATCCCTCGTCCTGGTACTTGGTCACATCAAGACCGTTCATGTTGACATAATCGGATACGGTAATCTTTCTGTTCTCGGCCCGGGCAGTATCGTCAGAATAAACTTTCATAAAATCATCGTAATGCTCGCCGAAAAGCTTTTTGGCACTCTCATCAAAACCCTCTCCGTCTTCCACCTGATCAAAAGAAGTCACCTTGTAGCCGTCACCGTCTCTTACCAGATGCATAACACCGGGGAAGTTCCCGCCGGAAACACATTTTAAAGTATCTCCGTCAACCTTATAATTATCTACCCAGAAATCTCCGGATACTGCAACCTCTTCATCGTTGGTATAATCTACATTTACTATGTTGACAATCGGGATACTGGCATCTGCCTTATCAAAATTCTTGCTGACTTCTGTCGCCATATACTTGTATACAGCCAGTTCCACAGGATCTTCCCCGGCATAACCGTAAGCAGCTCCGGGGAAACTCGGTTCCTCATCAGTATCTTCCACAACCATCTTTTCTGTGGTCGCCTCTGCGGGTTCATTGGCCGGTGTCTGTGCTGTCTTACTGCATCCGGTAAAACAAAGTGCTGCTGCCAGAGCCATCACAGCAAGCAATGAAAACAATCTCCTTTTCATGATTCTCCTCCTTTTTTTGTAAAACCTTAGTCATTTATGATTTATGTAAATACTAAAAGCTACCATCTTCTGAGCCGGAATTCCGTCTCACCCTCCACGAGTGGAACATCGAAGACATCGGTCTTCCTGATGCGGACATACCTTCCCTCTCTGATCCCGGCAAGGACCTGGTCGATCTGCCAGTCCGTGCCCTGGACCTCCATAGTCACAGAACCCACATATTCATTCCGCACCCAGCCGGTTACACCAAGCTTTTCCGCGGCTTTTCTGGCACGATACCGGAATCCGACTCCCTGTACATCTCCGTAAAATGTAAAATGTTTTCGTTTGATCATGCTTATACCATTCTCCCGTTCAAGGCTATCGTTATAACAGATCGCTTCGCTGCAAAACGGCTCTTTTTATTACTCATATCATACCATATTTTACCCAAAATCAAAACCGTATGTTCGCTGTCTCTCTTCCGGATGAGAATAGTATTAATCACCAAAAATATCCTTGTGATTTTGGTTAAGATGTGTAAGAATATAGAGTAGCGTTTTTATAACGCAGAATTTCCACGGACTTTTGTCCGGGGTAGAACGGAGTTTATTATATGATAAAAATATGGGATGTTACGATCCCCGAGCTGACCGGCGACCAACCCCGGCGAGCTTATGTCTACCTGCCTGATTCCTACGGGCAGGAACCGGACCGGCGGTACCCGGTACTCTACATGTTTGACGGGCACAATGTTTTCTATGATTCCCACGCCACCTACGGCACAAGCTGGGGTATGAAGGAATACATGGAGCAGACTGAGACACAGCTTATCGTTGCTGCTGTGGAATGCAACCACGGCCCGGACAATGCGCGGATCTGCGAATATTCCCCCTACTCTTTCAGCAATTCCTACTTCGGTTCCATCCGGGGACTGGGAGATGTCTATATGCAGTGGCTGATCCGGGAATTCAAGCCCATGATCGACAGAGACTATCGTACCCTTCCCGGCCGGGAGCATACCATGATCGCCGGCAGTTCCATGGGAGGGCTGATGAGTTTATATGCGGTACTGAAGTATAATCATATATTTTCCAGAGCCGCCTGTCTTTCCTCATCCGTTCTTTTCTGTGCCGATGACATGGACCGGCTGGTCCGCCAGGCAGAACTGGACCGGGATACGATCATTTATCTTGATGCCGGATCCGAGGAGATGGGCTATTACAGTGAACAGATCGAAGCATACATCCGGATCATAGCCTCTCTGCTGCGCCGGGGCATCTTTCTGGAGACCAGGATTATTCCGGGAGGCACTCACAGCGAGGCAAGCTGGAGACGCCAGATTCCCTTCTTTATGAACACGTTACTTTATGAACATTCTTCCACAGACGAAGATACGAAAACAAATGAACAGGCAAAGGTGAGTTAAGTTATGGATAAACATTATATGACATATTACAGTAATTTTCTGAACAGGGATATGGAGATGAACATCTACGGTTACGCAGGACGTCCCGTATTATA
>CACXGS010000390.1 GCA_902767195.1 uncultured Lachnospiraceae bacterium
GAGCCACGTTCAGGTGAGCTTTGACGTTCCTGAGTTCACAGCCGATGTCGATGCTACTGGTGTGCTTAGAGTCCTTGAGGCGGTACGCGTGTGCGGTCTAGCAGATACTTGCCGGATTTATCAGGCGAGCACAAGCGAACTTTACGGTAAGGTGGAGGAAGTACCTCAGAACGAGAATACTCCATTCCATCCGTACAGCCCTTATGCCGTTGCCAAGCAGTACGGTTTCTGGATCACAAAGGAATACAGAGAAGCATACAATATGTTCTGCTGTTCCGGCATTCTGTTCAATCATGAATCTGAGCGCCGGGGAGAGACCTTCGTTACCCGGAAGATCACCCTGGCAGCGGCTCGTATCGCTCAGGGAAAGCAGGATAAGCTGTATCTTGGCAATCTGTCGTCTCTCCGCGACTGGGGTTATGCGAAAGACTACGTTGAGTGCATGTGGCTGATTCTCCAGAATGATAAGCCGGAGGACTTTGTTATCGCTACAGGCGTGCAGCACAGCGTCCGTGAGTTTGCGACTCTTGCCTTCCACCATGCCGGGATCGAGCTGGAATGGGTCGGCGAAGGTATGGACGAGAAGGGCGTTGAGAAGGGGACGGGACGTGTTCTGGTTGAAGTTAGCCCGGACTTCTATCGTCCTACCGATGTTGTCAACCTTTGGGGAGACCCCAGCAAGGCTAAGAAAGTGCTTGGCTGGAACCCGACCAAGACCAGCTTTGAGGAACTTGTCCAGCTGATGGTCGAGCATGATATAGAGAAGGTCGCTGTGGAGCGGGCTGAGGAACATATCAAGACAAACCTGGCCGAGTACCTGGAAAAGGGCGTTGTAAAGTAATACCGGTTCATCCGGTTTCAAGCCGTCTATAGATATGGACGATAAATGACGGGCCGATGAACGGCCAGAAAGAAGATAAGAATTATGATGGAGAAAAACGCAAAAATATATGTCGCCGGACATAGAGGAATGGTAGGTAGCGCCATCCTTCGTGAGCTGCAGCGCCAGGGGTATACAAACTTTGTTTTGCGCACGCACAAAGAGCTGGATCTGCAACGGCAGGATCAGGTAGAGGAGTTCTTCGCGACAGAAAAGCCGGAATACGTGTTTCTGGCTGCTGCGAAGGTTGGTGGCATTGTTGCTAATGAGTCTGCGCTGGCGGATTTCATGTATGACAACATGATGCTGGAGATGAACGTTATTCACAGCGCCTGGAAGAATGGCTGTAAGAAGCTCGAGTTCTTGGGAAGCAGCTGCATTTACCCCCGTATGGCCCCTCAGCCGATGACGGAATCCTGCCTGCTGACCGGTGAGTTGGAGAAGACCAATGAAGCTTATGCGCTGGCAAAGATCTCCGGGCTTAAGTACTGCGAATTTCTGAATCGTCAGTACGGCACGGATTACATCTCTGTTATGCCGACCAACCTTTACGGTCCGAACGATAACTACCATCCGACACACAGTCATGTTCTGCCTGCCCTGATCCGCCGTTTCCATGAGGCGAAGGTAGAGGGTAAGGAAAGTGTAACGTGCTGGGGAGATGGCAGTCCGCTGCGTGAATTCCTTTACGTGGACGACCTTGCTAACCTGTGCGTTTTCCTGATGAACAATTACAGCGGTAACGAGACGGTCAATGCCGGAACCGGCAAGGAACTGACCATTAAAGAGCTGACCGAGCTAGTGGCGAAAGTGATCGGCTATGAAGGTAAGATCGAGTGGGATACTACAAAGCCTAATGGAACACCGCGCAAGCTGCTGGATGTTTCTAAAGCTACAGCTCTAGGCTGGACCTATAAAACGGAACTTGAAGATGGAATCCGCCTGTCTTATCAGGACTTCCTCACAAATCCAATGCGTGCAGAAAGGTAGCATTATGAATATAGTTCTTCTCTCCGGAGGATCCGGAAAGCGCCTGTGGCCTCTCAGCAATGAGGTCAGAAGCAAGCAGTTTATTAAGATTTTCAAAGATGGCGAAAACTATGAGTCCATGGTGCAACGGATGTATAAGCAGATAAAAGCTGTGGATCCGAATGCTACTGTGACAATTGCCACATCAAAATCGCAGGTTTCTGCTATTCATAACCAAGTTGGTTTGGATGTGGGCATCTCAGTTGAACCCTGCCGCAGGGATACTTTTGCAGCGATCGCTTTGGCAACCGCCTATCTGCATGACGTGAAGGGAGTTCCAGTGGACGAAGCTGTTGTAGTATGCCCGGTTGATCCATATGTGGAAGAGGGATATTTCAAAACACTTGAATCTATGTGCAAAACAGCTCAAGAAGGAAGCGAAAATCTCGTACTCATGGGAATCGAACCTACTTATCCATCTGAGAAGTATGGTTACATCAAACCGATAGAGAGAGATGGTAAATGGAATTGGGGCTTCACGGAGAAGCCGACTGCGGAGAAAGCTGCGGACTACATAGCTGCCGGTGCACTTTGGAACGGTGGTGTGTTTGCGTATAAACTGTCTTATGTTCTCGGGAAAGCAGCCGAGTTGCTGGGATCAGCTGACTACGAGACGCTTTTTAATGGCTATGCAGATCTTCGCAAGATTAGCTTTGACTATGCTGTGGTCGAACAGGAAACATCTATTGAAGTAATTAGATATTCCGGCACGTGGAAAGATATTGGCACGTGGAATACGCTGGCTGAGGCGATGGAAGATAAAGTGGTTGGAAACGCCACGCTTGGAACTGACTGTGAAAATGTTCACATCGTAAATGAACTGAGTATTCCTATCCTCGCAATGGGATTAAAGAATACTGTAATAGCGGCAAGCCCTGACGGGATCTTGGTTTCCACAGAAGAGACGGCTGATAAAATAAAGCCTTTCGTCGATGCTATTGATCAACAGATAATGTTTGCTGAGAAAAGCTGGGGAAGCTATCAGGTAAAAGATGTCGAGGACGACTCCATTACAGTTAAAGTTACTTTGAATCCTGGCCATAGCATGAACTACCATAGCCATGACAGACGTGATGAAATCTGGACAGTGGTATCTGGTACAGGATGCACAATCGTTGACGGTATGGAACAGCCGATAAAGCCTGGGGATGTCGTAACTATGGCGGCGGGCTGCAAACACACAGTAATTGCGGAGAAACCGGTCTGCAGCTTATTGAAGTTCAGCTTGGAACGGACATCTCTGTAGCGGATAAGAAGAAATACGAAATGCCGCTGTAACTTTCACACTCTATCAAAAAATAGAGGGAAACAGAAGAAAAGCGGCGGTGGATAATATGAAGCATAAACCTTTCTTGCTGAAACCCGCTTCACAGGATTATCTCTGGGGCGGAAGTCGGCTTAATGATGATTTTAATCTTGGATTGCCGGTGTCCCCTCTGGCCGAGGCGTGGATGTGTTCTACTCATCCCGATGGAGTGTCAACTCTTTCTTCTGGTGAATTGTTGAACGATGAGCTGCGGAAGCATCCGGAATGGCTGGGGAGTCATCCATTGACCATTACGGGCGGAAGACCGGAGCTCCCTATCCTGATTAAACTGATTGATGCGAAATCGGATCTTTCTGTTCAGGTACATCCAGACGATGAGTATGCTCGGGAATATGAAGGCCAATGGGGAAAGACCGAGATGTGGTATGTCCTGGAAGCAAAGAAAGAGTCAGAGCTGATCTACGGCTTCAATCAGGATGTTACTGACGATCAGGTCAGGGAGGCGGTAGAGAGCGGAAGCATAGGTGCTCTTCTCAATCATGTTCCCGTACACAAAGATGATGTCTTTTTCATTGAATCTGGTACGGTTCATGCCATCGGCGCTGGTTGTCTGGTAGCGGAGATACAGCAGAGTTCGAATCTTACCTACCGCCTCTACGATTATGACAGAACTGACAGGTGGGGGCAGAAACGAGATTTACATCTGGAGAAAGCGTTGAGGGTAGCAAAACTCTCGTCCTCTACTACGCCCCGGCAACCGTTGAGAGTACTGAAGTATAAAAACGGATATGCGTCTGAGCTACTGACACGGTGCAGATATTTCCAGGTGGAACGGATGCTGCTGAATACAGAGAACAGGAAGCTGGCAGACTTCCAGACAGAAAAGAACAGTTTTCATGCATTACTTTGTGTGGATGGCTGCGGCGTGCTTTATGGGGATGACGTTATGCTGACGTTCTTTAAAGGCGACTGTATTTTTGTCCCGGCGGAAAGCGTCCCACTGAAACTGCATGGGAAAGCGCAGATCCTGAATGTGAGTTGCTGACGCCGGAGGGCATATGTGGAGAACAATAAAGAGCGAAGAACTACTCCATGATTATCACGTTTCCGTCCATAAGAATAAAGTTCAGCTTCCGGACGGCGCTGTCATTGATGACTTTTATACGGTGACCATTCCGGATGCAGCGATGGTAGCTGCGATTACCGCAGAGGGGAAGATCCTGCTGAAGACAGAATTCCGGTATGCGGTTGGGAAAGACGTTATCGAGTGTCCTGCAGGAATGTTTGAAAAGGATGAGACCGATCCGCTGACGGTAGCGAAAAGAGAACTGTTGGAGGAAA
>CACXGS010000391.1 GCA_902767195.1 uncultured Lachnospiraceae bacterium
CTGCTATGTGGATGAGGAAGAGGACCTTGATGAAATGGTCAGCCGGATTCGTGAGAAGATGGATGAGCTTTCCTCCTGGCTCCCGATGGGGTCAGGACAGATCAGTGTCAGCGTGACGGAAGAAGAGGACTGGATCAATAACTGGAAGGTCTTTTTCAAGCCTTTCCGACTGGATGAGAATATCATCATCAAACCGACCTGGGAGAAGCTTACGGATCAAAAGCCGGAAGATATTGTGGTGGAAATCGATCCGGGAACGGCTTTCGGCAGCGGATCCCATGAGACGACGAAACTGTGTATTTCCATGTTGAAGAAATATCTGGACGGGGACACGGAACTTCTCGATCTGGGAACCGGCAGCGGGATCCTTTCCATTATCGGACTGAAGCTTGGGGCGGCTCATGTTGTGGCAACAGATATCGACCCCAATGCCATCCGGGCTTCCGAGGAGAATTTTGAGATGAACCATGTGACAGCAGACCAGGTCGACATCTGCCAGGTAAATATCCTGGACCCGGAGGAGGCCAAAGAGTTCGCGAAAATGAATCAGGGGAAACAGTATGACGTTGTAGTGGCCAATATTCTGGCGGATGTTATCATTCCGCTTTCCGCGATCGTGCCCTCTCTCTTGAAAGAGGACGGTGTGTTCATCGCTTCGGGAATCATCAACACCATGGAAGAACCCGTCAAAAAGGCATTTACTGATAACGGCTTTGAGATTCTGGAGGTCCGCCATATGAAGGACTGGGTAGGAATTGCCGGCACACAGAAAGCCAACAGGTAAGGAGACAATGAATCATTTTTTCGTGCAGGAAGAAAATATCAATGAAGAAGGAATCCGGATTGATGATCCCCGGGATGTGAATCATATCGGCCACGTCCTTCGAATGCGGCCGGGAGAAATGGTAAGCATTTCGGTGGAGGGAAGAGACCGGGAATATGTATGCCGGATCGATTCCATATCAGACGATGCGGTTCATACACGGATTGAAGATATCAATGATCTGTCCAGAGAACTCCCGGTGGAGATTACCCTTTATCAGGGACTTCCCAAAGGAGATAAAATGGAGATGGTCATCCAGAAAGCGGTGGAATTGGGCGCCGTAAGAATCGTTCCGGTTTCAACAAAACGGACCGTGGTGAAACTGGATGCAAAGCGGGCAGCGAAAAAGACTGCCCGTTGGAATGAAATTGCCAAAAGTGCGGCCAAACAGTCAAAACGACGGATCATTCCCCAGGTGTCGGATGTGATGTCCTATGGGGATGCGGTTTCGGACGGGCAGAAGCTGGATATGCTTTTGATCCCTTATGAAGAAGCGGAAGGAATGGCACAGGCCAGGGAGGCAGTCAGTCAGGTTCAGGGTAAGAAGAGCCTTGGAATCTATATCGGCCCGGAAGGAGGCTTTGAGCCTTCCGAGGTTGAGCTGGCTCAAAAAGCCGGAGCCCGGGCTATCACTTTGGGGCACCGGATATTAAGAACAGAAACCGCAGGAATGATGCTTTTATCTGTGATCGGTTTTGCTTTGGAGGAATAGATTATGTCAGGATCGATATTCGGAAAATTATTTCGGATCAGCACATGGGGTGAGAGCCACGGAAGGGGAATCGGAGTCGTGATTGACGGCTGTCCCGCCGGACTTTCCCTCACAGAGGATGATATCCAGCGATATCTTGACCGGAGGAAACCGGGTCAGTCGGCTTTCACTACGGGGAGAAAGGAAACAGACCAGGTGGAGATCCTGTCGGGTGTGTTTGAGGGACGAACAACAGGAACCCCCATTTCCCTGATGGTTTATAATAAAGACCAGCGATCACGGGACTACAGTGATATTGCAGGGATATACCGTCCCGGCCACGGAGATTATACCTGGGATCAGAAATACGGGTTTCGGGATTACCGGGGCGGCGGCAGGTCTTCCGGAAGGGAAACCCTGGCCAGGGTCGCCGGTGGTGCTGTTGCTGCGAAAGTTCTTTCGGAACTGGGGATAGAAGTTTTTGCCTATACCCGGTCCATAGGACCGGTGGAATCGGATTCTGAACAGGCGGAACGGACATTCCGGGATCAGAATCCCCTTTATATGACCGATGAGAAGGCTTTTCATCAGGCAGAAGCATATCTCCAGGAAGTAATAAAAGAAGGAGATTCTGCCGGAGGGATCGTGGAGTGTATCATCAACGGTATGCCTGCGGGAATCGGAGAACCGGTCTTTGATAAGCTTCCGGCTGTCCTGGGACAGGCCATACTGTCCATCGGCGCTGTGAAAGGCTTTGAGATTGGAGACGGATTTGCCGCAGCCAGATCCCGGGGATCTTTGAATAATGACTCTTTTACCTCCCGGGCCGGGAGGGTAGCAAAAACATCCAACCATGCGGGAGGAACTCTGGGAGGAATCAGTGACGGAGATCCAATCATTTTCCGGGCGGCTTTTAAGCCGACGCCTTCTATTTCCCTTCCCCAGGAAACAGTGAATCGGGATGGAGAGCGACAGACAATTCGGATTGCCGGACGTCATGATCCGCTAATTGTTCCGAGAGCGGTGGTGGTTGTGGAATGTATGGCTGCTCTGGCTGTTCTCGATCAGCTTCTTATGAATATGAGCAGTCGCCTGGAGAATATAAAAACTTTTTATAAATGATACTTTTTAACAGGTAAAAGGTACTGCCTGAAGATAAGGAAAGCCAGACTCTGAACAATTGAAAGTTTTCTGAAAGAAATGTTGTACATTTTACTCCTTTATGTTAGAATATCTTCTATGTGAAAAGACGAAGGAGCACTTATGTACACTTTACTTGCAAGGGACGGCCGGGCGAAGCGGGGAGAGTTTCGTACGGTACACGGCACGGTACAGACACCGGTATTCATGAATGTGGGAACGGTGGGAGCGATCAAAGGAGCCGTCAGCACCGATGATCTGAAGACGATAGGAACGCAGATCCAGTTGTCCAATACCTACCATCTTCATGTCCGTACAGGGGATGAGCTGATTCATCGCTTTGGAGGCCTGCACCGTTTTATGGTCTGGGACCGCCCGATCCTCACGGATTCCGGAGGCTTTCAGGTTTTTTCCCTGGCCGGTCTGCGAAGGATTAAAGAGGAAGGGGTATATTTCCAGTCCCATATCGACGGGAGACATATTTTCATGGGACCGGAGGAGAGTATGACGATCCAGTCCCATCTCGGATCTACCATCGCCATGGCTTTTGATGAATGTCCGCCCAGCAAGGCTGACAGAGAGTACATCAGGGCTTCCGTCGCAAGGACCACCAGGTGGCTTTACCGCTGTAAGAAGAAGCTGGAAGAACTGAATGAGCTTCCGGATACAGTGAACCCTCATCAGATTCTTTTCGGAATCAATCAGGGAGGAGTCATCCCTCAGATCCGGATCGATCATGCCAGGGAGATTACAGAGCTGGAGCTGCCGGGCTATGCCATTGGAGGCCTTGCCGTCGGTGAGTCTCATGAAGAGATGTATGACATTTTAGATCAGGTTGTTCCCTTTCTCCCCGTGGATAAACCTGTGTATCTGATGGGAGTAGGTACTCCGGCCAATATTCTTGAGGCAGTGGACCGCGGTGTAGACTTTTTTGATTGTGTCTATCCCTCCAGGAACGGCAGACATGGCCACGTTTACACGCATCATGGTAAGCTCAACCTGTTTAATAAGAAGTTTGAGATGGATGACCGGCCCATTGAGCCCGGATGCGGCTGCCCTGCATGCCGGTCCTACAGCAGAGCTTATATCAGACACCTTCTGAAAGCTAAGGAGATGCTTGGTATGAGACTTTGCGTTCTGCATAACCTGTATTTTTATAATCATTTGATGGAAGAGATACGGGAGGCCATCAGGGAACACCGATATACATCTTTTAAGAAATCCACCCTGGAAGGGTTTAATACACCGGAATAACCGGTGTGGGATATATGAGTTCAGTAACATATATGGAGGTAAGAAAATGGATATGTACGCACTGTTGTTAAGCGGCGGATTTCAGGGAATCAACGTCATTCTCCTTTATGCTGTCGTCTTTATCGGAATCATCTATTTCATGACGATCCGCCCCCAGAGGAAACAGGAAAAAGAGATGAAAGAGATGTTTGAATCTATGTCCGAAGGGGACAGTGTTCTGACAAAGAGTGGTTTTTACGGAGTGATCATCGCCATCATGGATGAGACTGTAATCGTAGAATTCGGTAATAACCGCAACTGCCGGATCCCCATGCAGAAGGATGCCATCGCCGCCGTGGAGAAGCCCAACTTTGAGAAGGCTGCTGACGAGCAGTAGGAACAGGCATTATTTCACATTACAGAACGTTTTTTGGTGTTTGATATAAAGACGCAGGCATGTTATAATGAGGAATGACCCGATGACGTGATGCGTCGGAGCATCTACAACAGAAGGAGGATCTGTTATGAAGAGGATCAAAACACTGACCGGAAAAAAGACCTACGAGAACACGATGTGCAAGGGTGGCTGCGGCGAATGTCAGACTTCCTGCCAGTCTGCCTGCAAGACATCATGTACTGTCGGTAATCAGACTTGCGAGAATAAGAAATAATTCTTGCAGATGCGATTCCAGATCCGTAAACAGGGTGGACAGGGATACCTGTTCACCCTTTACTACGCGGATTCCCGGCAGATTGTTTTTTCTTCCCTATATGCGGGAAGGAGATTCAACGAAAACCTGAAGAAAGGAGATACATCTTGATACATCAGTATAAGAATAATGGCTACAACATTGTGATGGATATCTGCAGTGGTGCGGTTCATGTGGTGGATGATGTGACATATGATGTAATCGCTCTCTTTGAAGATCACAGTATCGATGAGATTACAGAAGCCCTTGATTATCCCCGGGAGGATATCGAAGAAGCCTGCAGGGAAGTTGCAGAGCTGAAAGAGGAAGGACTTCTGTTTACCGAAGATATTTACGAAGACTATATTCAGGAAGTGAAGAGCCGAAAGACTGTGGTGAAGGCGCTGTGTCTTCATATCGCCCACGACTGCAACCTGGCCTGCCGCTACTGTTTTGCGGAGGAAGGGGAATACAAGGGCGGAAGGTGCATGATGACAGCCGAAGTCGGAAAGGCGGCCATTGATTTCCTGATTAACAATTCCGGCAACCGGCACAATCTTGAAGTGGATTTTTTCGGCGGCGAACCAACCATGAACATGGACGTCGTTCGGCAGATCGTAGAATACGGCCGGTCACTGGAAGAAAAATATAATAAGCATTTTCGCTTTACTCTGACGACGAACGGCCTTCTTCTGGATGATCAGATCATGGAATTTGCCAACCGGGAGATGGACAATGTGGTCATGAGTATAGACGGGCGCAGGGAAGTCCATGACTATATGCGTCCCACCAGGAACGGAAAGCCCAGCTATGATATCATCCTGCCCAAGTTTCAGAAGTTTGCCGAGTCCAGGAACCAGCAGAGGTATTATGTCAGAGGAACATTTACCAGAAGGAATCTGGATTTTGCCAGTGATGTCCTTCATCTGGCAGATCTCGGTTTCGAGCAGATCTCCATGGAGCCGGTAGTGGGTGCCGAGGAGGAACCCTATACCATCAGAGAGCAGGATCTGCCCCGCATTTTTGAGGAGTACGACCGTCTTGCCCGGGAGATGATAAAGAGAAACCGGGAAGGAAAAGGATTTCAGTTTTTCCACTTTATGATCGATCTGACAGGAGGCCCCTGCGTGGCCAAGAGACTGTCCGGCTGCGGAAGCGGAACTGAATATCTGGCGGTTACTCCCTGGGGAGACCTCTACCCCTGCCATCAGTTTGTCGGGGAGGAAGATTTCCTTTTGGGGAATGTCCGTGAGGGGATCACCCGTCCCGATATATGCGACCGGTTCCGATCCTGCAATGTCTATACCAAAGAGAAATGCAGAGATTGTTTCGCGAGATTTTACTGCAGCGGCGGATGCCCTGCTAATTCATATCAATTCTATAAGACAATTGACGATTCCTGCGATCTGAGCTGCCAGATGGAGCGAAAGCGCGTGGAATGTGCAATTATGATCAAAGCAGCCATGGCAGATGAGGAGGAATAATTACAATGGCCAAGAACAAGAGAAAGAATCAAAATCCGAAGCAGCAGGCAGTCCTGAACCTGATTGTCATTCTGCTCGTTTCCGTGTTTGCAGCGTATACGGTCCTTACGGGTCTGGGCAAACAGCATAAGGGAAGCGCAAAGAATATCGAACAAGGTCTGGATCTGCAGGGTGGTGCCAGCATTACCTATCAGATTGAGGATAAGAAGTATACCGATTCTGATGTAAAAGACACCGAGTATAAGCTGCAGAAGCGTGTGGAGCAGTACAGTACCGAGTCTGAAGTCTACCGGGAAGGCAATGACCGTATCACCGTTGAGATCCCCGGTTTCCACGATGCCAACGAAG
>CACXGS010000392.1 GCA_902767195.1 uncultured Lachnospiraceae bacterium
TGAGAAAAGAGGAAGAACTCGATATTATCGGCAGATGGGGAGAGAACAGGGCCTATGACGGGCTGCCTGCGCTTTTGGGTTTTGGGGCGGGTTCACAACCCTGTTATCTTGATATCAGCGAGAAATGTCACGGGCCTCACGGACTGGTTGCAGGGACAACCGGCTCCGGAAAAAGTGAGATGCTTCAGACCTTTATTCTCTCTATGGCTGTTAACTATAGTCCGGTTGATGTGAATTTTTTTATTATTGATTATAAAGGTGGAGGAATGGCGGATTTTTTTGAGACCCTTCCTCATCTGTGTGGTCACATATCGAATCTCTCCGGAAACCTGATCAAAAGGGCAATGATATCTGTGACCAGTGAGAACTTACGCAGACAGCGGCTGTTCAAAAAGAGCAGGGTGAATAATATCAATGATTATCAAAGAATGTATTACAGGGGAGAAGTGGAAGAGGCCATTCCTCATCTGATTATTATTATCGATGAGTTTGCTGAATTAAAAAAAGAGGAGCCCGAATTTATGAAAGAGCTGATCAGCCTGGCCCAGGTCGGAAGAAGTCTGGGGATTCATCTGATCCTGTCGACGCAGAAGCCGGGAGGGACGGTAGATGAGCGAATCTGGAGCAATGCAAGGTTTCGGATCTGTCTCAGAGTCCAGGACAGACAGGATAGTATCGATATGCTCCACCATCCGGATGCAGCCTTTATTACCCATGTGGGACGGGGATATTTTCAGGTGGGGAACGATGAGATCCTTGAACTGTTTCAGAGTGGATGGAGTGGCGCATCCGTTGATATGAGGAATGAGAATGGCCGGGAAGCCTGTATCATTGGGATAAACGGCAGATGTCTGGAAAGAGGAATTCCTGTAAGAAGCCGGAAGGAGAAAGAACAAACTCAACTGGAGGCAGTCAGGGATTATATTATAAAGAAAACGGATGAATATGGCTGTAAAGAAAGCCGGAAACTATGGATGGAACCTCTGGGGAAACGAATAATCATGGAGGATGTCCTGGAGAGCGTGTCGGAAAAAAAGAAGCTTGAGGAAGGGCGAATCGCTATCCTTGGGAGCTTTGACAATCCGGCTCACCAAAAACAGCCCCCTTACCTGCTTCCCCTGTCAACAAGTGGGCATATTCTCCTGTCAGGGATGACTATGTCAGGGAAGAGCACATTTCTTCAGACGATGCTGTTTTCTCTGTTTTGCAATAACAGACCGGACCAGATTCAGGCTTATGGAATTGACTTTGGCGGAGGTATGATCAAAAGTTTTGAGGAGGCACCTCATATGGGAGCTGTAGCGGGGGAAGAGGAAAAAGAGAAAGCAGGAAGAATTCTGAAATATCTGGAGAGAGAGTGCCAGAGGCGTAAGAAAGAATTACGCGGAACCAGTTATCCGGGACTTGAAAAGAGTGGAAATACCGATTTTCCCCGCATTCTTATGGTGATTGACAATTATCCTCTCTTTCGCGAGGTGACATCGGATCAATACGAGAAAGTCATCATGAGACTGGCCAAGGAAGGAGAAAAAACAGGTATTTTGCTGATTCTTTCCGGAAGCGGAATATCGGTTTCCGAGGTTCCTGTGATGCTTAGCGGTTTTTTTAAGACGAAGATTTGTCTGGCCCAGAAAGATATCTATAGTTATGGGGATATATTCGGACTGATCAAATGTCCTGTTTGTCCTGAGAGAGGGATTCCCGGAAGAGGCGTGGCTCTGTGCGGGAAGGATTATCTGGAATTTCAGACAGCCCTCTGCGTGGATCTCCCGGATGACTATGAGAGGAATGAATATGTGAAACGTAAAGGGAGGGAATGGAGCAGTCAGTTTGCAATTCATGCAGAGTCTGTTTCCGTGATCCCCCGCAGAATAACCAGACGGGAACTGAAAAGGTCTATGACCGCCTCCCGAAAAAAATGGAGTCTGTCTTTTGGCTATCAGGAAGAGGATGCCCGGCTGCATTGGGTTAATGTGGATGACCTTTTCTGTGTACTCATAATTATAA
>CACXGS010000393.1 GCA_902767195.1 uncultured Lachnospiraceae bacterium
ACATTTCCGTGGACCGCATCATAGAGCCACCGGGCCATGGTTGCCCTGTCATCATTCTTCACATGGTAGAAAGGCTTCCTGACTGCCGTGTGAACAGTGCCTCCACTTCCCAGCCCCGGGATGGTGAACTTAAAGCTGTTGATAAAGAAACCGGTCTTTGGGGCTGTCTTTCTCATTTCCCTGACCAGGTCGCAAAGCTGCTCCTGAAAAAGGGTCTGAACCTCATCATTGCTGCTGTAATCATTATGATGGACAGCATTATAATAGGCACTCAGAGTCTGATCCCGCACCGAGCAGGCAAACAGATAGCGAAAGCGGTCTCCGTGGGAGGCTGTAAGATTCCGAAACCAGTCCAGAAAAATGTTGTCGGATACAATGGGCTTCCAAAAACTCTCCTTCGCTCCCCAGACATTCCTGGCCGTATTATGCCAGTCATCAAAAAGAAGCAGGGAACCTTCTGACAACAGGGTCACATCCCGGCAGTCGGGGTACCAGTCATCAAGAATCTCCCCAGCCAGAGCAGGCACGGCAAAACCACCGGCCGAGTCGCCGGCAATCAGCAGCCGCCCCGGATTCGGGAAGTATTCCACTGCCTTCTTCATCGCTTCCCTGAAATTCGTGTAACCTTTAAAATGAACGATCTCTTCCTGTCCGTCTCCCCTCTGACAAATATAATCCCGGTTGCCCACATGAAAATCACCGGTGGCATAAGTTACAACAATAAAGGACCAGGAATCAAAGGGATTCCAGTCCCTGCCTGTCTCAGTGATTCCCACATTGATATTCATGATCTGAGTAAATGGCCGGAGATTATTCCAGTAAAAATTAGGCTTGCCGGCAGCAACCCTTCCTCCCGTCACCGGGCGGACCGCCGAATAATCATCCCAGGCTACGCCGCCTCCCGAAAAGAAAATGCAAAGCTGTCTTGTCTTCCCCTTCTTCAGATAGATATGATAAGGGCTTCCATCCGCTGCAATCCCGGCTTCCAGGGTCAGTTTATACCAGACCTTTTCTTCGGGTACTCCGGTCAGTTCAGGTGCCTCTTTATCCGAACCTTCTATTTTGTTTCCGATCGCATTCTCCACAAAATCTCCGGCAGCGACAACCAGTTCTTTCAGTTTTTGTGTAAAGGGATAGGCAAACATCTTCTCTGCTCCTTACATTTTCCTATATATTCATATATTTGGTTACCGCATTCCTTAATTCTCTGGACCGGAATATGAATACAAAGGCGGCAACTATAATCATAATCCCCATACTGATAATGGCGGCATGCGGTATCGTGTTAAGCTTCAGAACCACCGGGATGATCTGAAGCAATGCCAGCAGAACATCAATGACCAGATAGATCATATAATCCACCATGCGAAGCCCCGCTGCATAGCCGACGAAAATGGTAATAATGGCAAGGCAGACCAGGGTGATCGGAATAGCCCAGTTGAAGCTCCATGACATTCTTCTGTCATGCCAGTCCAGAATCAGACACAGGATGATGATCGCATAGCCCTGCAGGGATCCCAGCTTGATAATATTCCCCCGGAAATACATGGCAACACACAGGTCCACCGCCACAAACAGGGCCCACATCATGATGACATTGGGGGTCTGATACTGAAATCCCGTAATAATCTGAATTGTCATCATGACCACTTCCAGGACAACAAGAAGAAAAATACAGATTTTCACCATCAGCTTAAGGCTGTACTTTCTCTCTTTTAATATCGGAAAAGCCGCATTCCCGGCAGCTCCCGTAAGTCTCCCCTGACACAGGGGACAGCATATCTTATCTCCGCGGATATCCACATTACATTTCGGACAATACAGCATCCTCCTGTCCTCCTTCCCTCCGGTCATAATCATTGGAAGTAATCTCAACCTTCAGTCCCATACTGGTCAGTCTCCGGAAAAATCCCAGGAGCACCCGGTGTTCGGAATAGGCAGATACTGCACCGAAAACCATCTTATCCTCAAAGGTGGACAGACAGATCTGCATATTTCTCGTGGACATAAAAGCAGAGAAACGGTCAATATAGGGAACCATTTCTTCCGGCATGGTGATCTTGCCCAGATTGGAAAGAGTTCCTGTTGTCCCCCTGCCCGCCATGTGGGCAAAGAATCGAATCCCCAGATCCTTCAGGGGAAGGGGAAGGAACCGAATCAGGGGATTGTGCTGCAGAGCACTGTAACTGTTCATGGTATCCCTGATACGTTCCATGGTTAATTGTTCCTCAAAAGACTGACTCACCAGAGGAAGAATACTCTCCAGTGTACCATCGTAAGTCGCCGCATGACAGGTGATGTTGATCACCCCGAAAAAATTTCTGGTAGTCTCCGAGGGGAAATACTGGCGAAGATTCACCGGCACACTGATCACCACGGGATATTTCTGGTCTTTTACCGGCATGGACCGGAACACTGCCTCCAGGTAAAGTGCCGTTACAAAGACTCCTACTGTTGTATTGTGCTCTTTGGCCAGGCGGAGCATTTCCCTGGCGGAAACAACTCCCTCCACCAGGTGATTCTGCATGTTGTCATCCTTCTCCTGGCGGATCTGATAGGCCCTGGTCCCGATCATATTATTCAATTGTTCCCGGCCTTTTTGTTTGGTGTAATAATAGTCAAAAGCATCGGTATTCTTCTCATCGGCAGAGGAATGGATATCATCCGCCGGAGGAATAGAGACACCGTGTTTCATGTTCAGGTAGTTAAAGATCAGTTTCTTCATAAAGAGAAAACCACCGGTTCCGTCTGCCAGAACATGGAACATTTCCACGTTGATTCGCCTGCCGAAGTAGTTCACCCGGAACAGAAAGCTTCTTCTTCCGGAAAAATAAAGAGGAGAACAGGCCGGGCAGTTCTCTTCACTGACCAGAGGGCGTACATGAATCTCATCCAGATAATACCAGAACAGCCCTTTTCGCAAAACCACGTTATAATGGGGGAATTCCTCCATGGTCTGGTCCAGGGCTTCCTGGAGGTACTCTTTATCCACATCCTCCTTCAGTTCACAGGTCACACGAAAGACCCTGGTATCCGAGCCCCTGGCTGTGGCAGGAACAATAGTGGCCGCATTATCCAGTTTATACCATCTGTAATTACTCAAGGATCCATCACTCCTTTTTCCGGTCTGCACGGTGTCCGAATCTATCCATGATATTATATCAGATTTCAGGATGATTCCAAGACATTTTCTGTTGGTCAGTGAAAATTCCCATGGCAAAAAAACACAGCCTGTGCATCAGCGAAGCCGCATATCACAGGCTGTGAGTTCTACTCTCAACATATAATGTCTTTTTTATTATCGGTCGATTACCCCTCCCAGTTCGGGAATGAACATAATATTGGGTTTCCCGGTAACCTCGTTAGTAGTAATCTTTGTCGCGACTCCGAAAAGCTTCAGAATCTTATCCGGAACAAAAACTTCTTCCGGTGTTCCCACAAAGACGATCTTACCTTTCTTCATCAGGACAATCTTATCACAGTAACAGGCTGCGATATTCAGATCATGAATGGAGGAAAACACCGTCATATTCTGCCTCTTTAGAATATTCATAATCTGATACTGGTAACCGATATCCAGATGGTTGGTAGGCTCGTCCAGAATGATCAGGTCAGTCTTCTGAACCAGAGCTCTGGCAACCAGAGTCCTCTGTTTCTCACCACCGGAAAGAGAGAGGAAACTTCTCTCCTCATATCCCTCCAGGCCGACCTCTTTGATCCCGTCAAGAACGATCTGACGCTCTTTTAATTTGTCGTTACCGAACATTTTCTGATGGGAATAACGTCCCAGCATGACCATATCATAGACAGTCATGTCGAATTCCACGTTATTCTCCTGCTGCATGACTGCCATTTCTCTGGCTGTATCCTTGCTGGACATCTCAGCAATGTTCTTTCCGTCAATATAGGCAGCGCCCCGGTCCGGTTTGTAGACCTTGTAAATGTTCTTCAGCAAAGTGGACTTGCCGCAGCCGTTTGGTCCTACCAGACCCACAAAGGAGCCCTCTTCAATACCCAGACTTACTCCGTCAACAATCAGTTTGGAATCAATGGAGTAAGTAATATCTTTTATTTCAAGTTTCATACTTATCCTCCAAACTTTCCATGGGAACGGCGAATCAGGTACAAGAAGAATGGTGCTCCGACAAAGGCGGAGACAACACCGATCGGAAGCTCTTCCGGCGCCACGATCACACGGGAAATAATATCAGCAATAACAAGGAATGTTCCTCCCACCAGCACTGCTGCGGGAATCAGTCTCTTATGTTTTGTTCCCACAATGGACCTGGTAATATGAGGAATGGTAAGTCCTACAAAACCGATGGTTCCACTGATGGAAACTATGATACCGGTAAGGAGTGTGGCGATCACAATGATCGTCATCTTGACCTTATCCGTGTCAACACCCACCGTCACGGCCACATCGTCACCCAAAAGCAGTACGTCCAGGGTCTTTGACATGATTGTAATCAAAACCAGACAGATCACAAAAGCTATGGTCGCATACTTCAGCTTCTCCCAGGAAGATCCGTTCAGAGAACCCATCATCCAGTAAGTCGCCGTCTTCACTTTATCCGATCCGGTCTTGGTATGATAAATCATAAAGTTCGTAATGGCACCGAAAAGGGCTGATACGGCAATACCGGCCAGAACCAGCTGGGTGGCTGTCACTTTGTTACGTATGGTAGCAATTCTCAGGGCCAGAGCGATGGACAGAACGGCACCCATAAAAGCACCTGCCATGGTTCCATATCCTCCCAGGAAGGAAAGATAACCATACATGATCACAGAAACCGCACCGGCAGAAGCACCCTGGGAAATACCCAGAACATATGGATCTGCCAGGGAGTTCTTGGTCAGTGCCTGCATGAGAATACCACAGAGAGTCAGGCCTGCTCCGACGATAAATGCCGTGAAGATCCTGGGGACGCGGATATCCCAGAGAATAGATTCTGTACTGGCTTCCCAGGTAACAGGATACACATTCTTTCTCATAAACTTGTTGGTCAGGACTTTCTTAATAACTGTCGGATCAAGAGAAACGCTCCCCAGCCTGGTTGCCATGACAAAAGAAAGCACCAGGGCAAAAAGCATAATGACGCAAAATGCTATATAATGACTTCTCTTTTGTAATGGAAACAATGATACTTGCATTTTTGACATGAATCTTTCTCCTATAAGAAAACAACGGTTTTCTCTATATCATATCCCTTTATCTCTGTTCTTTTTATTTGAACTTGTCGGGATGGAACTGCTTGGCCATGATCTCAACACAGCCTGCGGAACCTGCAGAACCCTGCATGTCGGAACAGCATGCCACATAAATCTTGCCTTCTTTAACGGCTCTCAGATTCTTTGTGTTGTCGTTGGTCTTAAGGAACTCTTCCTTCTCTTTTGCATCTGTATCTGTGTAGTTAAGAATCAGAATGACATCAGGATCTTTAGCTACTACTTCTTCCCAGGAAGGAGTTGCCCAGCCCTTCTCAATCTCATCGAATACGGAGATTCCGCCGGCCAGCTTGATCATATCTCCCGGAACTCCCTGACATGCTGTAAAAGGAGCATCTTCGCCGGAATCATAAACGAATACCTTCACCGGATTCTTGTATACATCATCACCCAGTTTAGTTTTTACTTCCTCAATCTTATCCTTCATAGCCTGAACTTTTTCGGCTGCCAGATCCTGAACGCCGAAAATGTTACCCAGTACTTCATAATCCTTGTACACATCTTCCATGGTAGCGGAATCAGAACAGCAATAGGGGAAGTAGGGGATAATGCCATGATCCAGACAGAACTGTACAGAGAAATGATCCTCGGAGAACAGGGAATCCCATCCCATCATAAAGTCACAGCCGGTCTCAATAATCTGCTCTTTGGAAGCATTCTGAAGATTCACACCATCCTCTGTAATCTTCTTCACTTTATCTCTCGCCGGATACTGGTTAACTGTTGACCAGCAGGCACCGCGGGTAAAACCGGCCATATGGTCTTCCAGGCCAAGGTCAAAGAAGAAGTCAGCCATCTGGTCACCGTCGGCAATAACCTTGGTGGGAGCGGATGTAAATGTCTCCTCCATGTTCTGACCGATACCGGATCTCTCAAGATTCAGTGTAATGGTGTAGGGCTCATAATCTTTTTTGGTCTCGTCGGTTACTACAGTTTTAGCCTCTTCGTCTACTACATACTCATCTCCTTTGGAGCCGGTTACCTTTTTTTTTCCTTTCTTCTTGGCGGATC
>CACXGS010000394.1 GCA_902767195.1 uncultured Lachnospiraceae bacterium
GCTGAAAGGAACACCGGTCCCTTCCATAACATGTTCATGTCCTTCTCCGGAACGTCCCGGATTCAGATGCTGAAGGGGGAGACCCTGGCACAGAAGATCCGCAGCATCGACATGAATGACTGGGCGAACAACACGAATCTCAAGGCGGCTTTCCAGCACGTTCTGGAGATTGCGGTGCAGAATCATGTGGCACAGGAGGATATGCCGAAGTCTCTGATTGTTATTTCTGATATGGAGATTGATTACTGCGGTGACAGGAACTGGACTTTCTATGAGAAGATGTCCCGGAATTTCAGGAAGTACGGCTATCAGATTCCGAACATCATCTTCTGGAACGTGGCAAGCCGTCACGATGTCTTCCATGCTGACAGAAGCCGTACCGGTGTACAGCTGGTAAGCGGCCAGTCCGCATCCGTGTTCCGTCAGGTGATGGGGTGTATCGGACTGAATCCGGTGGAGGCGATGGAAAAGATTATCAACTCCGAAAGATATGCGGCTATTGCGGTTGCCTGAGTGAAAACTCAGGCCGCCGCCACGGCCCGGAAAGAATGAAATTAATCAAGACAGAATTCAAAAATAATTCTCATAAGCAAAAACTGCATTTTCCCTTCTCTTCTTTCATTATCAATTGCAGTAATTATGTCATTCAATACAATACATCATTCCTTCATCACTTTTCCAGTATACCTGGAGTTCAATGACTCTTTCATACTCACTTAAATATTGCCGGTTCCATAAACAATCAATCACAGCCATATTATCCTGTATATTATAATCCGGTACGAGAAAATGCTTCGGACTATGAATGCCGGAGGCGACAATTAAAAAAGGCTGCCCTGTCTCCCAGACTGTCTTCAGTTTCTCCGGGGAATACAGCATGGTTCCCGCATAATCCAGTGGATAAAGCCGCTCTAAAGCCCTCAGGCTGAGGGTTCCCTGGGAATCAAACGCTTTACATCCCATCAGTTTTCTATAGAGAATCCATGGATTGAAAAACGTTTCATTGTCCTCTTTCTCTATTCCGAAATGCCGCAGCATAATGGCCAGAGAAGTGATCAGACATTCATTTTCTGTAAATAAATGAGAATCCGGATCCGGGAAAAGTGAGACCACGTGCTCGTCCCTTCCGTGAAAATATTGGTTCCCCAGCCGCCAATTTCTATAGGATTGTGTATCCTTTGTCTTTATCAGAATCTTTTTCATCTATTCCCTTTCCAACCGGAAGCTGTATCAGTCCCAGGAGATTATAAAGCCTGCAATAAAAAGAAATTCGAAGACTTTTCGGGGAGCTTCTATTTGTTCATGTTAGAAGTATCATAACAATCCGGAAAGATCAGGCCATTCAGGACCCAGACATCTGAAAGATTCGGCTCGCCATTTTCCGTTATCGTACAAACAAGAAAATCCCCTTCACCGTGCTGGGCGTTCCTCATATTCGTATGCAGCACATCTCCCCTGGCGGTCTCTACGCTTACAATAAGATTGTTCGGAACATGCATGGCATAGTACATGTCCCTGGAAGGGATCGTAACAATGTCAATAAAGACATCTTTGTCTGCAAAATCTTCTTTGCACAGTTCACTGCCGTCTGGTTTAGTATATCTGGCAATCACTTGCGGCAAAGGAGAAGTCCATATCTCGTCTCTGGTTCCTTTTAATACCACAGTTTCTCCGTCGTCAGCGGCAAGCAAATCCACATTCTCCAAATCGTTGTGGAAAGTCATTTCCCTGGAAACCATCATAGCCTGGATTGTGTATTTCTTTTTCCCTGTCAGAAACCAGTCTTCATCGGTTTCTTCCAGATATTCACTAAGGGACATGCCTTTTTGCTCCTGGCTCTTGTTTCTATCACAGCCAGAAAGGCTCATAGAAAACATAATTGCAGCAACAAGGATACTGACCATCAGAAATGTCTGATAATATGGATGCCTTTTCATGATTAAGTACCTCCGCAAAACGCTGTTTGACCGCTTTTCTTCTCTTTATTTGTCGTATCATAAGAGTACATAGAAATCACTCCTGAATACTTTCATTTATTATAGTGAAAAGGGAGAAATCAGTAAAGAAAAACCATGGTGTTTGCCTGGAAAAGTAAAGACGACAACACAACGGCAGAAAGAAAAGCATTGACCTCACATTGCGTTTTTTCATGGCAGGGGGTATCATAGCGTTAAAGGTATAATAATAGCTTAAAATACTTATAATTAAGGTGAAATCGTAGAGGGTTTAGTGGATTATGCAGAAGCAAAAGATCAGCCGGATACGAACCGGCGGTCAGACCGGAGTAGACCGGGCGGCCATGGATACAGCAAGAGAATATGGACTCCCCCTGTGCGGCTGGTGCCCCAAATACGGTTGGGCAGAGGATTATCCGAAGGCACCGGGTTTGCTGGCTGCCTATCCGGAACTTATGGAAACGCCTGAGGAAGGGACACAGCAGAGAACCCGCTGGAACATGCGGGACGCAGACGCCATTCTGACGGTCATTCCTGAGGAATCTCTTTTGTCTGAGGGGACAATGCTGGGACTTGAAGAAGGACAGAAACTGGGCAAACCAATGCTCACGGTTTCCGGCAGTTCAGATATTCCGGAGATCCTTTCCTGGCTGGAAAGTTTGCCTGACGGGATCGAGCTGTGTATTGGAGGGCCAAGGGCCAGCGAGTGCAGCCGAGCCTATGATGTGGCAAAGGAACTCCTTTCCAGCCTGTTTACGGCATTAGATATCCCTCCCCGTCACAGGCTGATCGATGAAAACGAGTGGCCCCGGAAGGAGCATTTCCACTATTATCAGGAACAGATTCCCTGCTCCCATTCTATGACTGTCAAAATAGATGTCACGGAATGCCTGCTCCTCGCCCATAAAAGAAAGAATCCTTTTGCTGCTCTTCTCATGTATGCTGTGTGCAAAACCGTAAATGAGCTGGAATGCATGAAAATGATGACCGGTAAGGATGGCTCTCCCGGAATCTGGAGCGTCATGAATCCGGTTTTTACCGTGTTTCATTCCGATGATCATACCTTCAGTGACCTGTGGATGGATTATCTTGAGAATCCGCTTTCGTTTTGTAAAGAATATGAGAGAGTGATCAGGGCATTCGGGGAAAGAAAAGGAATCAAGGGCCGTCCGGGACAGCCGGAAAACTTCTTCTGTTTCAGCTGCACGCCCTGGACAGCTTTTGAAGCCTATTCCTGCCAGGCTGCCGGAAGAGTCCCTCCCCTGTTCCCGATTATTGACTGCGGGAGATATGAGAAGACAGTTCAGGGATACCTGATGCCGGTTTCCCTCACGATTTCCCATGCTGCCATGGATGGATATCATATGGGCCTGTTCTTTGACAGACTCCAGGATAATCTGAATACGATAACGATTTAGGGGGCGCCGCAGTAACGCCCCTCCTTTGTTCGCAAAAACAAGGTTGTCGTATTAAAGCGGATCAGGAACTTGAGATAAAGACAAGGATCCCCATGTCCAACCTGTTTGGCATTTGGTGGTGTCTGTCCGTTCTGGGACGGACTGGTCTTAAGTCCGTCATCAGACGAACAGATGCCACCAACTGACATAACACAGGACATGGGGAATTCTTGTCTTTTGCTTCTGTGATACTTCTGTGATAAAGCCCGTGATATATTATGGGCGTAAAGAAAAACAAGCCGGTTGAGGCAAAAAGATACGAAAAGAAATATATGATCAGGAGGAGAACAATCATGAAAAAAAATATGAAGATCAGGATTATGACAACATTAATGGCAGGAACATTCGCTTTTGGTTTTATGGCAGGACCGCTTTCGCCCAGCACGACGGCCCGTGGAACCATCCACGTATATGCTGCAGAAGCATCAACGGAGAAAAAGGCAGACTTGACTTATGAGGAAGCCAGAAAGATTGCTTTAGCGGATGCAGGTCTGGAAGACAAGGATGTAACCTGGTATGAGACTGACAGGGACTTCGACGATGACAGACAGATCACCATCTGGGATCTGGGCTTCTTCCATAGAGATACCGAATATGATTACGATATCAATATCGCCACCGGTGAGATCGTTGAGAAGGGTTCAGATATCATGGACGCAGAAGATAAGACTGAGAACCATAAGAAAGCAGAGGCTCTTAAGGAGGCATTGAATAAGAATACTGTAAATAAGGATGCGGCAAATAAGAATACTGCAGCTAAAGATGCCGGGCAGAGCAAGAAAAACACCAAAGAGATTACTAAAGACAAGGCTCTGGAGATCGCTCTTAAGGATGCAGGGATCAGCGCCGACGCAGCCAATGTCACCAAGAATCATATCGACCATGATGACGGCGTGACCGTATACGACATCGAGTTCATCAGCGGTAACAAAGAATATGAGTACGAGATCGACGTCAAGACCGGTGCTATCCATGACAAGGATGTCGACAGTGTCTTTGATGACTGATAAGAATAAGGCTGTATATAAGAATTAGGTTTTACCAAAAAAAGGACTGTCCGGGGACAGTCCTTTTTTCGGATAAAAAACTGTAATTTCTCTTTATTCTGAAAAACTGTGAATCGGATTGATTTCGTCAAGAACCATGATAGAATGATTTTATAGAAAATACTATTGGATGCTGGTGGTCATTAAGCAGAAAAATGTGGTAAAAAGGCAGCATGTCGATAAATCGAGGATTTACAGGAGAACGAATATGACAATATCACAGATTATGCAAAAAATGATCGTTTATTCCGAGGGCAACATCCATGATATAGACCATTTGATTCGTGTCTGGGCATATGCAAAAACAATCGGAGAATTGGAGAGTGTGGATAAAGAGACACAGTTTATTCTTGAAGCAGCTGCCATTATACATGACAGGAAGCAGGGTAAGTTGGACACGAGGGGGTAAGTTTTGCATAATTGAATCATTTGCAGATTAAGCAACTGCCTTTGAACCGATAATGTTTCAGGGGCAGTTTCATTATTGA
>CACXGS010000395.1 GCA_902767195.1 uncultured Lachnospiraceae bacterium
CAATCACAATAAGAACTGTCTCTCCTGTAAGAGAAATCAGAACTGTGAGCTGCAGCGTCTTTGCGAAGAGCTTGGAATCCGCCAGAATCGTTTCGAAGGAGAACATACTCCTTCCGTTTATGAGGATGCCAGCTGGGGTATCGTGCGTGATACTTCCAAATGTGTTCTCTGTGAGCGCTGTATCGGTACCTGTCAGAAAGTACAGGGAATCGGTATTCTCGGCCTTTTAAACCGTGGTTTCAATACAGTCTGTGGCCCGGTATATAACGGAAGTTTTGAGAAAGTGAACTGTATGCAGTGCGGCCAGTGCGTGATCGCATGTCCGGTAGGTGCTCTTACTGAGAAAGAAGAGATCCAGATGGTTATCCAGGCCATTAACGACCCGGATAAGGTTGTGATCTGCCAGACTGCTCCTGCAGTTCGTGCTTCCCTGGGAGAAGAATTCGGCCTTCCGATCGGAACAAGAGTTACCGGCAAGATGGTGGCTGCTCTCAAGAGATGCGGTTTCGACCGTGTTTATGATACCAACTTCGGTGCCGACCTGACTATCATGGAAGAGGGTACCGAGCTTCTTAAGAGGCTTCAGAATGGAGGCACTCTGCCCATGCTTACTTCCTGTTCTCCGGGATGGGTAAGATACATCGAGTATGAGTATCCGGAGCTTCTTCCCCATCTGTCTACGGCCAAGTCTCCTCACATGATGTTCGGAGCGATCTGTAAGACTTACTGGGCACAGAGATATAATGTGGATCCGTCCAGGATCTTCGTGGTATCCATCATGCCTTGTGTTGCAAAGAAATCAGAAATCCACAGACCGGAGTGCCATACCGGTGAATATGTGGATGTGGATGCGGTCCTCACCACCAGAGAAGCAGGCCGTCTGATCAAGATGTACGGTATGGAAGATCTGGAAGCACTGGAAGACGAGGCTTTCGATCAGGATCTCCTGGGTGAGTACACCGGAGCCGGTGTTATCTTCGGAGCTACCGGCGGTGTTATGGAAGCAGCCTTAAGAACCGTGAAGCAGACCATCGAAAACACCCCTCTTATGAATGTTGATTTCATGGAATGCCGTGGTATGGCAGGTGTAAAGGAAGCGGAGATTGAACTGGGCGGCCAGAAGATCTGGATTGCCATCACTTCCTCCATGACCTGCGCAAAACCTTTGCTGGAAGACATTAAAGCCGGTAAGTCCAAGTACACTTTCATTGAGGTAATGGGATGTCCGGGCGGCTGTATCAACGGTGGTGGCCAGTCCATTATTTCTGCAAGAAAGAAGCATGGCCGTATCGGTTCCAGCTACAAAGATCTCCGTATGAAGGCCCTCTATGATGAGGACAAATACAAGGAGCTCAGGGTTTCCTGTGATAATCCGCAGATCCAGAAACTTTATAAAGATTTCCTGATCGAGCCGGGCGGAGTACTTTCCGAGAAATTGCTCCACACAAGCTATTCACCGAAGAAGAAATTTACGATCCTTCCGGAATAGTTTTCCCGCTCTGACCTGGGCCGGAGTTCATACATTGCTTGTATGGATGAATAAAATATGGTAAGATGCAAAAGACAGATTCACTTCCCCGCGATCGCTGCGGGGAGAGTTGATCTGTCTTTTATTGCGAGAGGATTATAATATTATGAATATCATCAACATACCTGATTATGAGGACCCAAGGCTGGACCCTTTTACCCGCATGAATGAACGGCAGCTGCTGCATATGAAAGAACCCTTCTGGGGAGCTTTCCTTACTGAAAGTCCCAAAGTGACCGACCGGGCTCTGGAAGCAGGATTAGAACCTCTGTCAGTTCTGGTCAGTCACGATCAGCTGTCAGAGGAAGCCAGACATACTCTGTCCATGTGCGGTGATGTCCCGGTGTTTACCGGAACCTGCAAAGAAGTAAGAGAACTGACCGGCATTCCCATGACCAGAGGTCTCCTCTGTTGTTTCCGGAGACCTGACCTTCCGACAGTAGAAGAGCTGTGCAGGGGCAGACACAGGATCGCAGTGATGGAGAATGTGACTAACCCTACCAATGTAGGAGCCATTTTCCGGTCTGCTGCCGCCCTGGGCATGGAAGCTGTTTTGCTGAATCATGCCTGCAGTGACCCCTATTACCGCAGGGCCAGCCGGGTAGCCATGGGTACTGTGTTCCAGGTTCCCTGGACTTATCTGGAATGCAGGGAAACGGAAGAGCCGATCCATTTCACCAGGCTTTTGCAAAGACAGGGTTTCAAGCTTGCTGCCATGGCTTTGAAAGAGGATACGGTCGG
>CACXGS010000396.1 GCA_902767195.1 uncultured Lachnospiraceae bacterium
AAAGAGTATCGATCAGCTCTTCAGGGAGGTATTCAAATGTTAGGGAAATTATTAAAATATGAGATCCCATCACTGGGACGGAAACTTGTACCTTTGTATGCGGCCTGGGCAGCCACTGCAGTTCTGATGGGTCTTATGATCGGACCTGCACAGGATAAATATCCTTTTATGATCGTAATATCTGTCCTCCTGTACACAGGTGTGACCACCGCGATCTTTGTCATGGCAATCATCATGATTATCCAGAGATACAGAAACAGTCTGCTGGGAGACGAGGCCTATTTTAACATGGTTCTTCCGGTAAGTGCCTCGGCACATATAGCCAACAAGCTGATCTCAGCACTCTTGTGGATTATTCTGACAGGAATCGCTGCAGTTGTCACCACATTTATCATCGGCTTCTTTGGGTCAGACTCCTATAGTATACCAAATGTCTGGAAATATGTATCACCCTACATCAATAATGATATGATGCTGATGATTGTTGAGACGATCATTTTATCTGTTCTGGGCCTGGTAAAGACGGTTCTTCAGATCTACACCGCCTTAACCATAGGTTATCAGGCTAAGCAGCATGTGACACTGGCCTCCATCGGGGCGTACATTGGAGTATTAATCTTTGAATCTTTGGTGGGAAGATTATTCCTGGCAGTTTTCCCGGATATGGCAAAACAAGGAGCACAGTTCTCTAATTTTGCAGAGTATCAGCATTTTGCCATACCTTCCATATTGATGGCCTTGTTCTTTGCAGCGATTTATTTTTTCGTCTGCAAGACATTGTTGGAAAAGAGACTGAATTTGAGTTAAGGACTCCCGGTCAGGGGTTCTTCTGTGCGAGAAATCCTGGGAAACTGAGATTGGGAATCTTATAAATTACATGAAATGGCTAATCGCCGCGGCAGCCTGTCCGTCTTTTGAAAAATGGACAGGCTGCCGCGGCTTTTTTTGCTGCCAATGAAAGATATGCCCACAGGGACAATAAATCCTCAAGAAGCTGTTCATATGCACATGTATATTTGTATAATTTGATTGCAAAGGATATATTTTTTGTGATAAAATTATGAAAAATATTGTTTTGTGATACAAGAGTATGAATTCAGAAAGAAGTAAACGGTAAAACCAGCCATATTTAAGAAAGGAAAATGGTCAGAAATGGGAATTAAGGACAAAAAAACTCAAAAAGCCTTACTAAGGCACAGAATGCGGGATCGTTTTCTCGCAAGGCTTATGGCGGTGATGATGGCTGTCACCATGATGCCCTTACAGTCG
This sequence comes from uncultured Lachnospiraceae bacterium, assembly GCA_902767195.1. Next base: position 1,270 of record CACXGS010000396.1, read on the forward strand.
CTGCCCGTTCATGCGGAACATATTACGACAGTGAAATCCATTAAGGAGATCAAAGACTCCTACACAGTGGAGAATGGTACATCCATGGAAGACATTGGTCTTCCTGACAAACTTTCGGTGGTCCTGGAGACCAGAGAAGCGGGAAGCGAAGATCAGGAAGACAAGGTTTCCAGAGTAAACGTGAAAAAAGAAGTCACATGGGAAGGTTCTTATGACGGGGATACTGCCGGCACTTATAAGCTGGAGGCCGCCTTTGAGGGTGAGGATCTTTCCTATAAAGACATGCCCAAAGTGAAGGTCAAGGTCAGTGCACCTAAGGCCGAGGAAAAAGAGGAGGAGTCTGCCAATCAATCCAAGTCCGATGAAGAAAAGGAGGACGAGGATGAAGAAGGAGACTCGCAGAAAGCAGACAAAGAAGAGCAGAAAGATAATGAGGAGCCAGCATCCACGACTCAGGCCATAGAGGAAGAAGAGGAGGAAGAAGAGCCCTCCACTGCCCAGGCCATAGAGGAAGAGGAGAAGGAAGAAGAGGAATCTTCCACTGCCCAGGCTATAGAGGAAGAGGAGAAGGAAGAAGAGAAGGAAGAAAATGAGGATAAGAAGTCTCCCGAAAAGAGAAGGTTGAACAATAACAATGATTCTCAGCCCGGGGATGAGACAGATCCGGCTCAACAGTCTTCTCAGGCAGAGAATACTGATACCAAAGAAGGCGAAGCCGTATCCCCGGAGCAGAGAGCCGAGGAGTATTACGGAGAGCATGGGACGGCAAAGACCTTTACCATTTCTCTGACTGATGATAAAGATAATGCTGAAGCAGGGGATGAGATTAGTTACAATGTGACCGTCAACATGCAGGCGGCTGCCACATATAAATACGACGGACAGAACTCTGAGCCGATGTTTGACAAGTGGGAGAATATTAGGATTACCATGAAGATGCCGGAACATGTGGTAATTACCGGCATCAAGCAGAAGGGTATTGTTAAGAGTTTCACTTGTACAGATACAGCTAACAATATCTGGACATTGGAACTGGAAAGGGATTACCGGGATGCCACCAACAGTAATTCCATTGTTTTTGACGTTGTTACCAGAATTCGCGGTAACGGCGAGCTGGCAGACGGTACAGTTCTTGGTGCGGCCGATGTAACATTCAAGGCTGATTTCTTTGTGCGCATCAACGAGGACGGAACCACCAAAAAGTATTCCAGGACAGTAAC
>CACXGS010000397.1 GCA_902767195.1 uncultured Lachnospiraceae bacterium
CAGGGATGCTTTGAAAGAAGAAGTGGTTTTATATGCCAGGCTGATGGATGAGAAAGGCCTGGTGAATTCTCTGGAGGGGAATCTGTCGGTGATGGACCGCGAGACAGGGAATCTCTACATCACCCCATCGGGAATGCGCAAAAGATTTCTTGATAAGGATACGGTTGCTGTCCTTGATAAAGACGGGAAGCAGATCAGCGGCACCAAAAAGTATTCCAGTGAAGCACTGCTTCACCTGGCTGCTTTAAAGGCAAGGCCGGACTGCAATGCAGCAGCCCATATGCACGCTCCGTATCTGACAGCCTACGCCTACTGCTGCAAGGATATTGTGCTGAAATGCTCCGTTACATTTTCCCTTGTCTTTGAGAAGATCCCCTGTCTGCCCTACGGGGAACCGGGTACCATTCACATCGCCGACGGCATCGAGGACATGATCCGGGATAACGACCTGATCCTGCTGGGCAACCACGGTTGCCTCGCGGTGGGAAAGACCCTGGAAGATGCCTGTAAACTGGTGGAAAGCGCGGAGGAAGTGCTGAGGATCTACCATATCACCAAGGAGATCGGCCCTGTCCATAATCTGACAGACGAACAGCTGGAATCCATGGTGACCCGCCATCCCGGCAGCAAGAGGAATAAGAGATAGACGTATATATATAAGGTGCCTGTCACCCTTTCAATAATCTTACGGTCGTAAGGTTATTGAAAGGGTGACAGGCACCTGCAGGGCCACCTGCAGGAGGAGATTGCAATGAGAAAAATACTTGTCGTTATTGATATGCAGAATGATTTTATTGACGCGGCCCTGGGGACCGGGGAGGCTGTGGCGATTGTTGAGAAGGTCAAAGAGAAGATTCGGTCCTATCCGGCGGGTGATGTGATTGCTACCATGGACACCCACGGGGAAAATTATATGGAGACCCAGGAGGGGAAGAATCTTCCGGTGGTCCATTGTGTCCGTGGAACAGATGGATGGCAGATCCGGCCGGATATCGCCGAGCTGCTTACGGAAGCCAGGATCTATGAGAAACCGACTTTCGGAAGCACAGACCTTGCCCGGGACCTGAAGGAACTCTCTGAAAAAGAGGAGATTGAGCTGGAGCTGATCGGTTTGTGTACAGATATCTGCGTTGTCTCCAACGCCCTTCTTCTTAAAGCGGCCATGCCGGAGGTAAAGATCTCTGTGGATTCGGCCTGCTGTGCGGGAGTAACCCCGGAGAAGCATGAAGCAGCTCTGGAAACCATGAGATCCTGTCAGATTCATGTACTGTAACATGTTTTCGGAGATGATACAGAAGATATAGGCTAAGCAAAAAAAGAAGGCGGATCACTCAGCTGTGATCCGCCTTTAAGCTTGTTTTAGTGTCCAATCAGATTGCCTGCAACCCAGCCATACTCGTATGGCGGAGAAAGCTTGATCTCATACCAGTCGACACCCTCATTGTTAATGACGTTGCCGGTGGGAGTTACTTCTGTGCCGTTGGGGATGGTGAATAAAACCTCAGCATCATGTCTTGGCTCTTTTCTGCAGTTCGCATAATCATAGCCCTTGTGCGGGTTATTCACAACATCAGCTCTGCCGCCGGTCACATTGTCAAGTGCGTCAACATTAATCCTCTTCATATCTGCCATTTTCTTTTCCTCCTTGATTTTTTTGCTATTTTTCATTGTTGATTTGACTATAACAGTATGAATGTCACAGATGTGTCACATTGATTATATCATAGTTGGATGCCAGTTGGGTGCCAGGCACCTTTAACAATTTGTTAAGCAGTTCACACTTTTGTAAAGGTGCCTGGCACCGTACATGTGATATACTGTTACCGAGACCAAAACATGGAGGTACCAATAAGATGTTCCACATTAAAAAACAAAGATTTCTTCGGGTTTTAATGGTTCTGCTGGCGGAGTTCGCGCTGGTTTCCTGTACGGGGGCGGGTGGAGCTGACAAGGAGACGAAGACGATACGGATTCTGGCTACCAGTGATCTGCATGGCAAGTTTATGCCGTGGGAGTATGCGCTGAATCAGGAGAATAAAATGGGAAGTGTGACTCAGCTTGCTACGGCGATTAAAGAGTACCGGACGGATCACACTTTGCTGATGGATGCCGGTGATCTCATCCAGGAGAATTTTGCTGAGATTTTTGTCCGTCAGGGTGGAGTCCATCCTATGGTTCAGGGTGTCAATGCTCTGGATTATGATGTCTTTGTTACAGGGAATCATGATTATAATTACGGTATGGATGTCCTCAGGAAGATGATAGCTGATCTGAAGCCGACGGTTCTGGTTGGAAATGTCTATGACGAGTCCGGGAAGCCTTTGGCTGATGGTTATCATATTTTTGATGTGGACGGGGTCAGGGTCGCAGTGATCGGTATGGTTTCTCCGAATATCGTTTACTGGGATTCGGAAAAATTAAAGGATTGTAAAGTGACAGATCCTCTTGAGGAGACTCGTAAGATTATCGATACGATTCAGGGACAGTATGATGTTCTGGTGGGTGTCTTTCATATGAGTCTGACAAATGAGTTAGATACTCCGAATTCCGGTGTCATTGATATCTGCAATTCCTGTCCGGAGTTTGACCTGATGGTGTCTTCCCACCAGCATATCCAGATTGTTTCCGAGGATGTTAATGGAGTGATGGTTGTCCAGAATAAATACATGGCCCAGACCATGTCTCTGATTGATATCTCTCTGGAAAAGGGTGAGAATGGCTGGTCTATTACAGACCAGAAGGCAGACAGTATCAATATAGGGGATTATGAACCGGATCCTGAATTGACGGAGACCCTGATGCCTTATCATAAGATAGCACTGGAAGAATCCACAAAGGTGATTGGCCGGCTGGAGGGCGGTCCTCTGGTGCCGGATGAGAACAGCCCGGAGTTAAAAGACTTTCCTTATCAGTCAGATCTTGCGATTCCCCGTCTGATTGATACTCCTTTGATCGATCTGATTAATGATGTCCAAATGTATTACTCCGGTGCGGAGGTTTCAGCGACTTGTCTGTGCGAGAAGGACTCCAATATAGAAGAGGGAGATATTCA
>CACXGS010000398.1 GCA_902767195.1 uncultured Lachnospiraceae bacterium
ATTCCTTGGTAGGCCTCCAAGGAAACTATATCAGGTCCATTCTTATAAGTCATTCAAATCAGCTTAGTCACGGTAAAACCCTATAAAACACGAAGGTGAAAACTGTTTATTACGCGAATTCTTCTTGTTCAGAAAATAGGTATGGGGTTTGTGGGTTTCTCCACGTCAAAACTGAGCATATTATATTTATAGAAAGAATAGACCCTCACCATTCATATCAGTGAGGGTTCTCTTTCCGATCGTTATTCACTTTCTTCTTCCTTAGAAGATCTTCTCCCATACAAATCGCGCAATGATAATCGATACTTGTTCTTCGCATTATACGCCAGCATCATTGCCTCAGCCACGCCAATTGCCCCAGGCCGCCGCTCTTTCCCGGTACGGATAATAGATTTTACGGATATCCTTCCCACATGTTCCTTAAAGACATCTTCCCTCAAGGAATCTCCATATGTCACAAGTATCCGTGCAATTCCCATCAGAATGGTTCCAGAGAAAGAATAATCTTCCCCCTCCCAGGTAGCAACTGCCAGCCTGAGCGTTGAATTCAAAACGGTCTCCCCATAGTTGTCATATATTCTTTCAAGCGTATTGATCGCACAAATGCTATTCGGGGCCTTGTTCCCACTGATCCGAAGGCCATAGGAATGAACCGTTGCTTCGATCAGTTTCTCCTTCACATCTCCTGCTTCAATATGAGCACTGAATGTTTCATATGGCACCAGATTCCTCACATGCTTTTGCTGATCTGCAAATATATGTGCCTCTTCAGTATAGATCAGATCATCGTAAATCATGCACCAGACAGGAGTATCTCTGGATCCGGATTCACTGGCAACGATCTCAATCGTGTGCTGTCCATCGAATACATAATTCACACCCTCTCTCCGGCTTACTTTCACAGGATTGATCTGGTATACGTCAAAATCCTCTAGTGCTTTTCGTATATGAGTCTCAGAGAGCGGTCTCTGATAATCCTGGTTTGACACCAGATTCCGAATTGGGATTAATTCAAAAGTGACATCCGGCACACATTTTCTTTGTCGCTCCGTCAGCATTCCTTCTTCCAGGCTCATTTCGATAGTACCTCCATCGTCTGGTTCACTTGTTCCAATAATGAATAAAGCATGTCTGTTAGTTTTTGTTTTGCACTATCCGATGCGAGTGCTAAATCCATCTTCCCCCGGGTTCGAGCTATTATGTTCATCCATGTCGGTATCGTTAGCATTAAGGACCGCAATTCCATATCGGGATCATAGACCGGCATCTCCTTTATTCCTATCGAGATCGGGATTTTAGGTTCATTCTTTTTGCCGAGATAATTGTTTTTTCTCTCAGCCATCGCACCATATGATTTGATTGTTTTTTGCGATCCGCGCTTCAGAAGGCGCCTATATTCTTCCTCAAGCTTCTTCGCATCCATCTTCTCCAGCTTGATAATGCTTTCGATGCCTAATTTCGTTTCTCTCATTTTCAATAGCTCAAAAAGACTGTAATCCTTTTGAGCAATACCATCCATCGCTTGGGCAAGTCTGCGATATTCGTCAGCAGCCCTATGGCCAATTCCCAACTCTTCTGAAAGCACAGAATGTGTACGGAATGTGTAATGATCAGCGTCGAATCTTACAGAAGATGTGCCGAGATATCGCTCCATCATGAATCTTTTTTTCTGTGCACGATCCATTGTCGATATACCCTTGAACCATTTCCCAACCAGATAGCGAAAAGCGGTATCACTTTTTGAAAGACTTTGCACTCTCTGTCTGCACACCCATATGGTGGCCTCTTGTCTGGAAGGAAAAGACTTCTCTTCCACTGGAAATTCCATTTCTGCCTGGGAGCATATTTCATACCGCTTATAGCCATCCAAAATGATGCCTTCCCAAACAGTGATCGGATTGATACATCCATATTTCAGAATGTTTTTCTCCAATCTTTTATATTCTTTTTCTGTACAGGGAACCGTTAATCGTTCAAAATCGGGATCTTTTTTCAATTCTATTGCCATCCGTAGCCCTCACTCTTCCTCTGTCGCAGCCTCCTCAATGATATCCCTTAAGGAAAATGAAATCGCTGGGATAGACTTAATCCGTTTTCCTCTCAAAAGATATGAGCCTGGCTCCTGATAAAATGGACATACCACCCGGATCCCATCAAACAGTGGTTTGCTGTAAACATAAAAGGCTCCGGACTTTACAAAATGCACACGGATTGCCCTACGTGCATCTGCCCAGGTTCCCAGAACGATCAGACTCATCGTCTCTGGATGAAATCCGAAATGAATGAACTTCGGATCCCCTATCTGAGCAAGCGTATAACGATGAATGCTTATCCGGTTATTCTTGGTGTCGATGCGCAGGCTGAGCTCTTTTTCAGAATGTCTGATCATGATTTCCACCACTTTCCGGTTCTGTTGTTACCTCTTTTCCACCCTGTGTTTTTGCGGACGCAGGATCACCTTCTTTAATTGTCCATACTGTATATTCATCAAAAGTATCGATATGAAGAGAACGCTTACTTTCGGCATAGGTAGGGCCAAACCTGCCATTCCACTTTTCAATCGGGAATACATTCCTATGTTTTCCGGCTGCCTTTCCACCCCCTGTTTTCAATTTCGGGAAGCATTTTGATGTCTG
>CACXGS010000399.1 GCA_902767195.1 uncultured Lachnospiraceae bacterium
CGAAAGAATTCTCCATCAAGCTGAATGACGAGCAGAAGATCTACAGGCACTTGCTGTATATTGGCGATGATGGCTCCGGGCAGGAATACGGAACGAATGGAGAGCAGCCGGACATGGTCGGTCTGGACAGGCCCGTTGTCTACAAGCCCGGCGAGAAGAATCCTTTTATGGCTGCATTTGCCTTTCATCTGTCAGTGGCAGCCCATGAAGCGGTCAGCGAGGTCAGTGAGGAGAAAAAGGATATCAACAAAGCTTCTCCCGCATGGCAGGCAGCCCATTGGTTTCTGTCCCATTATCCTCTTCTGGGCGGCCTCGCCTCCGGTTTTCGACTGGTTGAGGACTATGAGATCTGCCGGAGAAATGAGATCCAGATCGCTGCTGTGAATGCATATGCCGGAGAAATCTATATAAATCCGACTGCCGGACTGAGTGAGGATGAATGGAAGTTTGTTCTTGCCCATGAGTATCTGCATGCAGGATTGGATCACGCCGGACGGTGCCAGGGCCGGGATCGCTTTCTGTGGAATGTGGCCTGTGATTATGTGATCAATGACTGGCTTGTTGAAATGAACATTGGTGAGATCCCATCGGGTGGAGTCCTGCTGGATGATAATCTCCACGGGATGTCAGCAGAAGAGGTCTATGACATGATGGTCAGCTCCATGCGGAAGTATAAGAAGCTGGTTACCTTCCGAGGCTATCACAAGGGAGATATCTTCACCGGTCCTCCCTTTGGTTTTCCAAACCCTGGCTTTGCAGATAAGAGTAAAGGCATCAGGCTGGATGAGTTTTTTCGGAACGCCCTCCGGGAGGGCCTGGATTATCTCGACGAACAACAGAGAGGGTATATACCGGCTGGCCTGATCGAGGAGATCCGTGCTCTGGCAGCGGTCCCCATCCCCTGGGATGTAGAACTGGGAAGACTCTTCAACGAGTGGTTTCCTCCGCTGCAAAGGCATAGAAGCTTTGCCAGAGCCAGCCGCAGACAAGGAGCAACGCCGGACATTCCCCGCCCGGGTTACACGATTCGGGATGAGGATCTGGAAAGCAGGACCTTTGGAGTTGTGGTCGACACCTCCGGTTCGATGAGCACCAGAATGATCGGTTATGCCCTTGGCGCTATTGCAAGCTATGCCGTCTCAAAGGAAGTCCGAGCGGTTCGTGTTGTGTTCTGCGATGCATCTGCCTACGATGCAGGCTATCTAATGCCGGAGGACATTGCAGGGAGAGTAGAGGTGACAGGAAGGGGCGGGACTGAACTCCAGCCGGCTGTTACTCTGCTTGAGAAAGCCAGGGATTTCCCTCCAACAGCACCTATCCTGCTGATTACTGACGGAATTATTGAAGACAAGCTTTGTATTCACAGAGAACATGCATACCTGCTTCCGAAAGGGAACAAGCTGCCATTTACGCCCAAAGGCAAAGTTTTCTACTTCGACAGGAATACTGAATAAACAAAGCGGGAGCCTCATAACGAGGCTCCTTTTCTTTTTGATAGAACTTCATTTTTATATCCAGCGATAGGCGTTCAACTTGACATCTGTTCCAAAATGAACTTCCTGGCAGCATCGGCAGGGATCTTCCAGCGATTGCCGACTCGAAAAGCCTTGATTGCACCGGACCTCAGAAGCTGGTATGCAGTGCCTTCCGATATCTTCAGTTTATAGCAAAGATCTTCTAACGTCATCAGATCTTCTTCCTGGCCATCAAATAACATAATACAACGCCTCCTTTGATTTTGATATTAGGATTTATTGATATGTTATATGGGAATTAATTGATAAATCATCGTCGAAAAATAAAAGAGGATCTCCTGTTGGACTAAACGAGGTCCCTTGCCGAAATAGTGGTCAACAAAAGTGCGTGATCTTGTATCTTATATATAGAGATTTACAGACAAGGTTGGAGAGCAAGTAGTTTAGATATACATTCATACATATTCTAATATAAGACATAAAGATATAATACATTTATATTCATCTATAGACAACGTAAATAATTATTATTTTACAAAATATAGTAACATATCTGTAATAGATGATCATCTTTTGAAATCAATATTACAGGAGTGTATGCTATTATGGAAAGAGAAAAGCTACAGCTATATAGAGTTGTAAAGAAACAACCAGGAGAAAAGCGAAGGCCGCATCAGATGTCATTCTCAGATAGAGAATATTCTGATATTGTTGACATGGCACATAACTATGGATTCAAAAGACCAGCAGACTTTTTGATTGCTCTTTCCGAGTTCGAGACCATTGAGGATGGGTTTGAATCCTTTTCTATATGCAAGGTCTCATCATCTTTTATGCCAGTGAAAACACTGATGAACCAAATCGATTGTGGAATCAATGTAGAAGACAACACACAAAAAATAATCAAGGAGGTAAAAGCATTATGCCGAGAATTCAGATAATTAACCGAGTCAAACAAGATGAATATGCATTTGATAATCTTCTTAATTACATAGCTAAAGAAGATCATTGCAGCAGGTCATTCATTGGGGCCTCGAATATGTATATCTCAGATTATTCAATGCCTGAACCCTATATCGGAGAGCAGATCGAGGCCTTATTGGATATGCACGGTGCATGGAACAAAAGAAGGGCTTTGCATGTCTTTATCACTTTTAATGATGAGGAGCGGGCATACCTTACGGAACAAATGCTGATTCAGATTACATATGAATTTGTCCAGCAGGCTTTCCCTTGCTGCATGACTTACTTTGCCGTTCATGATATTTCTACTATAGGAGAGGTAAAGCTTCATGTACATATCATGCTGATTCCCATAAACATTTACACAGGACAAACGTGGTCCGCAGGAGTCAAAGGGTGGTATAAAGTCGGGTGGATATTTACTAATATCTGCGCAGCATATATACCAATAGGAGTATTAGACAAGCCCTACGTGAAATATGGGCGAACACCCAGAGAAGAAGGGGTGATTGAATCATGAAAAAGAAGACAATAAGTTTTGCTGTCACAGAGGAGATGAAACAGGAGGTTTGTAAAATCTGTAAGGATACAGATCAAAAACTATCAGACTACATGCGATCTGCATTGGCATTGAAGAGTATGCTTAGTGCAAATTCCGCTGAACTGCTTGTTTTGGCTTCTGAGAGTGCAGATCTTCTTGAAAGTAATAGAGAGACATTAGATACTGATCTCTACAGATGTTTATACGCGTTTTCCTCAGGGATAATTAAACTGATAAGTAAGGAGGATGACTATGATTCTACAGGTAAATCGTAATAATAGGAATACAATTTCAGGGCTGAGGACAACTGTGAAAAAGCTGTACTCTGCTTCTGATTTGGTAAGTATATATGGTGCCCATGTGTTTTGCGGTTCAGAAGAAGATGTTGTATCACATTTTCTCTTTAACCATAATTGGTCCGGGCATTCACTGCATATCCTTTTCCATTGTATCACCATTGACTTTGAGGACATCAAAGAGATCGCGCAGGTCGATTACTTAACCAAGGAGATCCTTTACTTGCTTTCAGTGCAGTTTCAGGTAGTGGTGGGAATACTCTTTTCAAACAATCATTATCGTGCAGTATTTCTGATCAACGGGGTGTCCCTTGACGGCAGAACTGCCTTCCATGACTGTAACAGGACATTCCTGTGTCTCTTAGAAGACCTAAGAGTATTGACAGGAGAATGTATTGCCGTAGAATTTGCGGGCAATGTACTTTTTAAGAATATTGACCGCAATCGCGAAAATTATATATCAAACTATCAGGGAGGATGTAATCGATGATGGACTATACAAAGCTCTGGTCGAGAATGGATAAATGTGGATTGAGCGATAGAGACCTTGCCAGGTTGGCTGGGGTTTCATATATGACTATTTCAAGAATGAGAAAGAATAAACCGGTTGCATCCACTACTCTATTTCGTATCGCGCATGTTATGAACTGTGCTGTTGATGATATTCTGGAATACACTATATTGAACTGAGTTTATTAAATGGAGCCTCAACGTATAGAGTGAGGCTCCAAAATACCATTTTGCAGGCAAAACTATTAACACTTATTACTAATCATTAGAGATATTTGTTGTGATGGATCTCTTCCATCACTAGGACAAGCAACCTTGTTTTGGAGTTGAAGACTGTAAAGTGCATTCTGCGGCCCCCAGCGGCAGTTGGTGCGGCGGCAACGGCAGCTCGGCGGTGCCAGCGGCAGCCGGTTTTCAGTGGTAATTTTTCAAAGAGCGGCCGCTGGTGCGTTTGCCAACGGCCACTCGGCGGTGTTAACGGCAGGCCTCAATCAGGGCTATAGGATC